>NZ_BADY01000066.1:0-2156 GCF_000241185.1 Pseudoalteromonas sp. BSi20495 | reverse complement strand
TGCGAGTCTAAGCTCGCATTTTTTTGTGCCTGTAATAAAAACGTTGGCTTTAACTTGCTAATGCCGCTTTTACTTTATCTCGGTAGCTTCGGCTTACTTTTAGTTCTTGTCCATTTTCAAGCACCAACAAGTACTCACCACTAACTTGTGTAACCAATTTACTAATTTGCTTTGTGTTAACAATGGCACTTCGGTGAACGCGGACAAACAAATGAGGATCTAGCTCTTGCTCTAGCTCTTTCATTGTTTTACGTAAAATATGTGTTTGTCCATCTTGGCAATGTAGGCACATATAATCGCCAGCTGCATCTACCCATTGGATTGTTGCTGCCGGAACGCGAATAATTTCCCCCTGCTCTTTTACGGCTAACGACTCTGGGTAGCGTCTGTCTGTCAATGTATCGCCAGTGGCTAACTTCTTAAGTATTTCTTCGCAATTATTACCTGTAATACCGGCTACAAAACTCGCTAGTTTTTTCTTATGGGCGTTGTCTTGCTGCGTTTTTAAATAGGTATGCACTTTCTCTACCGCCTGTTTTAGTCTGTTATCGTCAACGGGTTTTAAAATGTAATCTAATGCATGAATCTCAAACGCTTTCACTGCAAATTGGTCAAATGCAGTTACAAACACAATCGCAGGTAATACTTTCGTACTTTCGCTAAGTGCTCGTGCGACTTCAAACCCATTCATGCCTGGCATTTGAATATCTAAAAATACCAAATCTATTTTTTCGTTTTTACATGTTTCAATTGCATCAGCACCAGAGCTACATAATTTAATTACTTCAATGTCTGTAAATTCTGCAAGCCTTACATCTAAACCTTTACGTGCTAATGGTTCGTCATCAACAATAAGTGTTTTTATTTTTATCATTTCTTCACAGCCTTCTCAAACGGTACTCGCAGATTAACTTTTAATCCACTTGGCGTATTATGTGATAATACAAACGAATAATTATTTTCGTAGAGCGTTTTTAATCTATCTTTTGTGTTTGCGACACCAACCCCTTGGGCATTGACGAGTTGACCATCTTTTATTTCTGTTCCAGGACCATTATCGCCAACCTCTAACAGTAACTCATTAGCAAACACTTGCGCTTTAATATCAATCACACCGCCTTCTGTTAAGTGTGCAATAGCGTACTTAATTGAATTTTCTATAATAGGTTGCAAAATTAAGCTCGGTAACAATGCTTGCTTAGCTTCTTCGCTTACTTCAACGTTTACTTTTAATCGTTCGTCAAATCGCACACGTTCAATTTCAAGGTATAACATAAGCGCATGAAGCTCTTGCTCTAACGGAACTTTTTTAATCGGATCAGTATTCAATGTATAACGCAAAAAGTCACTAAGTTTAGAGACCATTAAATTAGCATCTTTATTTTCTTTCACCAAAATCAATGTAGAAATTGCGTTAAGTGTGTTAAACAAAAAATGAGGATTTAGTTGATATCTTAGCATTTTCAATTGCGCTTCATGTGCCATGGTTGTCGCTTTTAACGCCTTTTGCCGTTCACCTTGTAGCAATTGATAATACTTAACGCCAAAGTATAAACCACTCCAACACAGTATAATATAAACTGAATCTAAACCCTGTTGTAAGTAATAAAACCACTCTTCAGGTCTATATCCGTGTCGGTAAATTTCCCATAGATTGAACTTTTGAACCACCGCCCACAAAGTACCGGTTATGTAAGAGGCACCAAATACCACCAACATAAGCACCCAAGGGGAGGCGTTCCATATTGTGCGATAGATATAACGAAGTGGCACTGTCATTAAACAGCCGGCATAAGCATTGAGTAAAATAACAAACACGTAAATATCACGCATTTCAAATACTTTAGAGCCGATGTAATTTACCAGTGCATAACCAATCCAGCCTGCAATTTGCAAAAGCCAAAAAAAGCGTTGTCGGTTATCAACTAACGATTGCCAGTTCAAAATTTACTTTTACTCCACAGTGTTAAAGCCTAATTATATAAAATCAACTTTTCGCTTGGCCTGATATTTTCTTATTTTGATAATAAAAAACAGCGTAAAATTAACTTTTAATAATAATTATATTTACACATTATATCGATTTATAAGAATGTTTAGCACTGCCAACTGTCTTAATTTTTAAGAGCCTTAACGCAAAGTTCAGCACCGCTGAT
>NZ_BADY01000067.1:0-5253 GCF_000241185.1 Pseudoalteromonas sp. BSi20495 | reverse complement strand
GTCCTTTTTATTTTTAGTTTAATGAATCTTAGCTTATCGAATCTGCAGAATACTTTGCTGAATTGTTGAGTTAACTTCAAGCGCTCGAGAGTTAGCTTGGAAATTACGCTGAGCACTTATTAAATCAACAAGTTCATTTGTTAAATTAACATTTGATTGCTCTAATGCGGATGAATTGATAGAACCTAATGTACCAGAGCCAGGCTCACCAGCAATAGGCTCTCCCGATGTTAAGCTCTTTTTCCAAGCTGTATCACCAACTTGTTGTAAGCCTTGTGAATTTGAAAAACGCACCATAGCAACCTGTCCTAAGAAAGTTGAATCACCATTACTATAAGAAGCAACAACTTTCCCATCAGAACCAATATCAATACCCGCTAAACGACCTACAGTTGCACCATCTTGTTCTAAAGCTTTCACCTCAAAGCGGCTTGCATACTGAGTTGGTACTTTATTTGCTGTACCTGCTTCGTCGCGCCAGTTCAGCTCAACACCTGTATCTGGAAAAGATGCACCATTAGTTAATAACGTAGATAATCCAGTTGTGGCACCTGCTGGTAAAACTAGTTCATCAAAAGTAGTAGCGCTTGTGTTAGCAACTCCATTTGTAGTTTCAGGTAAACCATTTGAACTAAAGCCAATCGTCGTTAAAGCGGTGTACGGGGTTGTAGTTTGCTCTCCACCAGAGGTGGGATCAATAACTTTACCATCTAAGGTAGCATGTATATCCCATTCGTTAGGGTTGGTTGTAGGGTCTTTTTTTACAAAAAAGTATTGCAAAACATGTGCCTCACCTAGCGAATCATACACAGTCGTCGAAGTCGATGAATTATACGTAGCACTTTCTGCTGGATCAAAAGCAAGTGTAGGTGCATCAACACGCGAATCTAAATTAAATGAGCTGTAGACGCTCGAAGTTGCACGAGGCGATCCAGAAGAATCTGGTATTTGCAATGCTGATGAAGTACTCAAACTTACTGAAGTCGTATCACCTGTGGCCTCATCGACTGGAAAACCCTGTAAAAAGTTTCCTTTAGCATCAACGACAAAGTTATCTTTATTTAGCTTGAACGCACCAGCACGTGTGTAAGTAAAATCTTGTGCTCCAAGATCTTGACTCATTGCGAAATAGCCTTCACCTGTAATAGCCAAATCGAGAGAATTATTTGTGAATTGCAATGAGCCTTGGTGAAACTGCTGAGCAACCATGGTAGTTTGCACACCGTCGCCATTCTTAGTTTTCCCCGAACTGAAAACTGATGATGCATATACATCAGCGAACTCTGCTCGCGATTCTTTAAAACCAGTTGTATTTACGTTTGCTATATTATTTGCTGTAACGTCTAAATCTTTTTGAGCGGCAGCTAGGCCGGTTAGTGCAATATTGAAGCTCATAATTCACCTTTAACCTGTTAATCTTTAGCCTGCTGGCAGGCGAAGTATACTTAAAATCTATTACGCGATTTCTGCAACATCTGTCAGCCTAACCGCACCTTCTTTAGTGTTAATTATGATGCCATTTGCACCATTGATATTTACACTCTCAATATTTTTAAAAGTGGCAATTGGTAAGCTAGAGAATTCACCATTAGTACTACCTTCAGCTTTTATAGTGTACTCACCTTCAGGCAAACGCTCACCATCCTCATTTTTTCCATCCCAAGCAAAGCGAACAGCTCCAGCAGATTGTGCACCTAACTCAATACTTCTCACTAATTGCCCTGATTCATCAGTAATTCGGAGCGTTAAATTTTCAACCGCATTTTCGGCAACAACAGAACCTCTCGCATCACCTACTGCATTTAAATCTAACGTATCTGATTCTAATAATGCCTGCTTACCCACCAAAGTAGATGCCTGTAAAGCTGAATTTGAAGTCATTGACGCCGCAAGTGACTCAAAATTACTATTGAGATTCGAAATTCCTTCGGCCATAGTAAAGCTAGTCATTTGCGCAATCATTTGATCATTGTCCGCAGGTTTACTGGGATCTTGATACGACAATTGCTGCGTCAACAACGAGAAAAAATCTTCTTGTGTTAACGCGTCACTCTCATCTTCGCTGCTAGCTACTTGCTGCTCTTGCCAACGGATTGAGTCTAAATAGGATGAAGATGTACTTATATCGTTATTCATAACCTACCCTCGGTTACCGCTGACCTAGCAGCAGTGTTTTACTTAACATTTGCTTAGCTGCATCTGCAACTTGCACGTTTGTTTCATAAGAGCGAGAGGCAGAAATCATATTAGCCATCTCCTCAACAACATTAACGTTGGGTTTATAAATATAGCCATTTTCATCCGCACTCGGGTGATTTGGATTATACTCAATCTGTAATGGAGCACTGCTTTCAACAATGCCTAAAACTTTAACGCCAACGGCGGAGCCCTGTTGATTACTTGCCGATGCTGAAGCTTTGGTAAGTTCAGCAGCAAATACAGGTTGTCGCGCTCGGTATGTTTTGTCTTGAGAAGAACTAATCGTATTCGCATTAGAAATATTACTTGCGGTGGTATTTAAGCGTACATTTTGTGCGCTCATACCTGAACCTGCAATATCAAATACATTATATAAACTCATAATTTTTATCCTTGACTACCGAGTGCTTTATTCAGACCTTTAAATCTGCTGCTTAAAAATTGCAAGCTGGCCTGATACTCCATAGCATTCTGTGTATACAAGTTTCGTTCCACTTGTATATCAACCGAGTTACCATCGCCCGTATCTGCTTGATTTGGTAAGCGAAATAATTCTGAATCATCCATACTACGAGTACCACCACCGATGTGTTTATCGTTAGTTCGTACCATTGTATTGCCGCTTTGCTGGTTTGATCTTGCCGCTTTTAATGCAGAGGCAAAATCAATATCTTTTGCTTTGTAGCCCGGCGTATCAGCATTCGCAATATTAGTTGCAATTACTTCTGCTCGTTGTGAACGGATCAACATAGCCTGCGGATGCACACCTAATGCCTTATCAAAACTGATAGCCATAACCATCTCCAAAAAATTGACTTACCTTGAATAAAGCAAAAAATACGCCATTAATACTAGAGTGGTGATTATTTATATAAGGGTATGTATTAAAAAGAAAAATGACGCTAGGCGCGTCATTTATATAGGGAAGGAGTTACTATTACAGCTTTTTTTGATAAATAATGCCAGGGTTGCATCGTACCATGTCAAATTCACTGCTTAAGCCTGTCATTGACTCTGATGCACCCAAAAATAAGTAACCTTTAGGATTCAGCGCTTGAGCAAATTGACTAATAATTTTAGCTTTGACTTCTGGGGCAAAATATATAAGTACATTTCGACAAAATATAATATCGAATTTACCCATAAGTGCGTAAGAATCAAGTAGATTTAAATGTCTAAAGCTAACTTGCTTTTTTATCGAATCATTTACTTGAGCCATACCATTGCCGCTATCTTTAAAAAACTTTTTACGGCGCTCCGCAGAAAGACCTCTTGCTAAAGCCAATGCATCGTATTCACCATTTTTACACATATCAAGCATCGTATTAGAGATATCAGTGCCAATAATTTGCGCCCCCATCCGTAACACATTAGGTTGCTTTGCTTGAAACTCAGCAACAGACATTGAAATAGAGTATGGTTCTTGACCAGAAGAACTCGCTGCCGACCAAATTTTTAGTGGTCTTCTTAGCTCCTTAAATTCCGGGAAAAGCTTATTTTGAAGCAATTCAAACGGGTATTGATCTCTAAACCACAACGTTTCATTCGTAGTCATTGCGTCTACAACCGCAGCTCGAAGCTGTCGCTCATGAGGACCCAGCGTTTTGCTAACCAGCTCTGATAAAGATTCTACATTAAATCGAGTCATTAACGGCGCAAGTCGGCTTTTCACCAAATATTGTTTATTTTCACCTAAAACGATCCCGCATTGCTGCTCCAAAAACGAACGAAACTGATCGTATTCACTTTGCTGCAAATCTTTATTATTCAAATTAGTAACACCTATTTTTATTAATCACAATGAACCCATTTTTTCACAGCAGTTGCTAGTTCATCTGGGTTAAATTTTGCAATAAAGTCATCAGCCCCTACTTTTTCAATCATCGCCTGATTAAAAACACCACTCAATGAAGTATGTAAAATAACATGTAAAGGGGCGAGTTTAGGATCTGCTTTAATTTCTGCCGTTAACGTATAGCCATCCATTTCAGGCATTTCAACATCAGATATAAGTAAAGCGACACGTTCGGTAATATTGTCTTTACAATCTAATTCAGCTATTTCTTTTAACCTTATTAAGGCTTCTTTACCATTTTTAGCTAACTCAGTTTGAACACCAAGTGGCTCTAGCGCACGTTTAACTTGGTTACGCGCAACAGCTGAATCATCAGCAATAAACACAATTCGCTCACCCAAGTCTTTTTGAATATCGCCGCTAGCTGCTACATCAGCACTTACTTCTGTGTTTACAGGGCAAATTTCGTTAAGAATCTTTTCTACGTCTAATATTTCGACCAGTTCATTTTCGATTTCGGTTACAGCGGTTAAATATGAATATCGGCCAGCACCTGATGGAGGCGGCATTATTTTTTCCCAATTCATATTAACAATACGCTCTACCCCACCCACTAAAAAACCTTGCACTGAGCGGTTATATTCAGCAATGATAATAAAACTGTCTGTTATGTTTTCTATTGGTCGCCCACCCACGGCCATAGAAAGATCTATCACCGAAATAGTCTGGCCGCGAATATGTGCAACACCACGAATATAGGCGTTTGACTTTGGCATACTTGTTAGTGGAGGGCATTGTAATACTTCCCTCACCTTAAATACGTTTATACCAAAACGCTGCCGACCCCTGAGCTTAAATAATAGTAATTCTAGGCGGTTCTGCCCAACCAACTGGGTGCGCTGGTTTACTGAGTCTAAAATGCCTGCCATTCAAATCTCCTAAAGAAAACAAATAATACGGAATGATAATTGCTTTCTATTTATAAAGCTTACATAACATCACGGGAGCGTCTTCTTTTTGACGCAAAATATTTATACCCTGTTTGAAACCATAAGCATAGTCGAAACATTATGAGTTTGTTAAAAAAAGTCAGAAGATACAGTGTTTTTTATTTTGTTGCTAGCCTCAGCTTCGCTTTACCCCTGCACGCAAAAGTCTTTAATAAAGATTTATTACAAGAGATCGCAATAAGTTATGTCGCCGATCAGATTGGTTCTACAGAAAATACTAAAATACAATTAAGTGCTTTACCACTTGAT
>NZ_BADY01000068.1:0-6353 GCF_000241185.1 Pseudoalteromonas sp. BSi20495 | reverse complement strand
TCGGCTTTCCTTTTTTGTTTTCAATATTTGTTAATACTGACTAATTATAGCTCAAAATCTTTTTTGAATTTCAAACCAAACTCGCTGCGGTCATTACTGCGCATTACACCAACAAAACCTGATTGTTGTAAGCGACCTACATCATAAACTTCATTTAGAACATTCTCGCCGTATAACGTTACTTCCATATCGCCATATGGGTTCGTGTACGAAATATTAAAGCCAACCAATTCTCGAGAATCAATCGTTTCACTTTTGTTAAAAACAGATTGACCTTGCATATCACTTCTAAATGAATAATTAGCATTAAGTGCTAACGTTCCGCCATTACTTAAATCCATAAAGTAAGATGGTGCAATCATTACAGTCCAGCGAGGTGTCAGTGCTGGTGAATCACCTTTACCAATACCTTGAACCCCTTCTGATACTTCGGTAATTTCAGAGTCTAAGTAGCCTACCGCACTTCTAATTGTAAAATCATCAGTAATAGCCACTGTTGTTTCAAGCTCAATACCTTGCGCTTTAGATTGACCAGCATTTTCGACAATAGTCACAAACCCACCACCTGAAGTAGGGTCAGAGAACGGTAATGCTAAATCGGTGTAATCAGTCACAAATACCGCAAGCATCATAGACACATTTTCGTGTACTTGACCCTTTAAGCCTATTTCGTAGTTAATCGCTTTTGTTTCATCAAACGATACAAACTGGTCTGGCCCGCCAAATGGGCGCGGTGGGAAACCACCTGTTTGATAGCCTTTTTGAACTTGCCCATAGACATTCATATTATTGCTAAGCTGATAAGAAGCATTTATATCCCACGTAACTGCATCAAAATCTGCACTGACATATTTACGAGTTGGGAATGATGGGAATATAGCATTTGCATCTTTTTCATCTTGTGAATAGCGAAGACCACCACCAAGCGTTAAATCGTCAGTTAAATCGTAGCTGGCATTGATGTACGCGGCATATGAGTTAGTTTCTTGGTTAATTTCAAAGTCGCCGTAACCACCAAACGATTCCGTTACACCATCATTTAATAAACCATTAGGTGTATTAAATGGGCTAAAAACAAACGGACCTGAACGTGTAAAGCCATCTTCATTAAAAAAGTAAAGACCCGATACAAAGTCCATATTATCGAATGTGGCGTTTAGCTGAACTTCAAAAGAGTACTGATCTGCACCGCCCTCTTCAGGGAATTCAGATAAGTTTAAAGGTGATGCATCATCATCTAGGCCACCTTCATACTCAGATGTACGGTAGCTTGAAATGAATTTAGCAGTATAAGTATCGTTAATTGCCCAATCAGCGGTAAACGATGTACCCCAACCTGAGTAAGACGTAGATTCAATACCAGCAACCGTTGTGCCTAGATCATCAGGGTCTGATGGAATTAAATCTTGAGTTAATAATGGGAAATCACCATTAAAAACATCATTTGGATCGAGGGGTTCTGTCAACTCAATTGTATAAGGCGACTGGCCAGATTCATTATCAACACCATCTAAAGAAAAAGTAAATGCTAAATCTGAATTAGCTTGCCACTTAAGTGCAATACGACCGCTAAACTCTTCTTCTTCGCCTATTTCTTTTTCTGGATTCGTTAAGTTAACAGCTTCGCCCACACCATCACGTGTTTTGTACGATGCACTGGCAGACATACTCACATCATCAGAAAGCGCGTTATTAAAATACACATCACCAGCAATTCGCCCACGGCTACCAACTTTTGCTGTCGTTGTAATAATACCTTCATCACCGGGTTGTTTTGTAATTACATTTACTGCACCACCTAATGTATTACGGCCATATAAAGTACCTTGTGGACCACGAAGTACCTCAACACGCTCAACATTTGGTAATGATAAGTTAGAGCCCATTTGACGGCCTAAATAAACACCATCAAGATAAACACCGACTCCAGGATCAGTAGTAATAATGTGATCTTGCAAACCAATGCCACGAATAAACACTGAAGCATGAGCCGCATTACCTACGCCATAGCGAGTAATATTAAGGTTTGGTACATATTTTCCAATATCTTCAAGGTTACTCATATTGGCTTTATCAATTAAGTTGGCACCAATTGATGTGATAGCGGTTGGAGATTCGAACAGACTCTCTGTACGTTTACGCGCTGTTACTTCGATTTTTTCAAATGCATCTTGTTTTGCTGTTGTTTTAGCTTCTTCAGCATGTATTGAGGTCGTCAGTGCAGCAAGAATTGCTATGCTTAGCTGTGAGAGGTTGCGTAGTTTCAAAATATTCTCCAAAGGATACCGTATGATTAGTTATGCGTTTATATTTTGATAATATAAATTTCAGGCATAAAAAAAGACGCTAAATAGCATCTTTCCTCTGGAGGGGTATTATATGGCAGAATTGTAAAGAAATGTATAAATTTTTCATAAAACATCTATAAAAGCGACTTATGTTGTTACTTAACCTGAACTCTGGTTAAGAGATTTACTAATATAGTGAATCATGGTGATATTTAAATTTATTTTGTTTAGCCCGATATTCTCAATAAAAACAAGGCGAATTTACGCGTCAATAGCTTGCCTACTGCAAGTAAATTCAACGTAGTTAGCGCTGAAAATAACTATTCGAGATAGATTTATTATCCAGTTCTCAAATTAATTAACGCAACCACAGCTCGGGTTTATCTACATAAAACTTATCAAAGAATTTCATTATACATTTATAGCCTTCTGACTTAATCTCGTAAAATGATAAAGTTAAACAACAAAATCATTCTGTTAATTAGATAAATTGTTTTTATGCTACTACAATTAAAGTGAATTAACATTTAAACAACAAGTAGGAAACATACATGAATAAGCTATCAGTAGCAGTAGCGGTTTGTTGCGCGATTGCAACAAACTATGTAAATGCCGAAGTAAGAATTAATGGCTTTGCATCAATTATAGGCGGAAAAAGTCTAGATAGTGAGCAAACTATTTATGGTTATGACGACGACATATCATTTAAAAATGAAAGTGTTTTTGCATTACAATTATCAGCGGATTTACAAGAGAAATTAACAGCCACTGCACAGATTGTTGCTCGTGGTGACAATGATTTTGATGCCGATTTTGAATGGGCTTATTTAACATATCAGTTAAACGATGAAATACAAATAAGCGCAGGTAAAATGCGAGCTCCATTTTATAAGTACTCTGATTTTTTAGATGTAGGCTATGCATATAGATGGGTACGTCCCCCACAATCAGTATATAGCATTGCTTTTTCAACATATGAAGGATTAAGCTTGCTATATGATACTCAAATGGGTGATTGGGACTCTTCATTACAACTTATTTATGGATCGTATGATGGAAACCTCAACGGCTCTGCTTCTAAAACTATATTAAATGATTTTACTGGTATTAACTGGTCTGTAACACGAGACTGGTTTAGTGCGCGAGTAGCATATTTACAGGCAGAGTCATCTACAGAGCTATCAACCGATAGCTCACTATATGGCTTATTAGCGACATTGAACGAAAATGGTCTTGTCGAGCAAGCAAAAAGTTTAGATATAGATGAAGAAGATGCACGGTTTTACGCTTTAGGCTTTTCTATAGATTATAATGATGTGCTTTTTGATGCTGAATACACTAAGTTAAACCCAGGTGACAGCCTACTACCAGAAGAAACACAATACTATGCATCTATCGGTTATCGAATGGATGAAATAATTGTTCATTTTACTTATGAAGATAATGATGATGCTAATGACTCATCAAGCTATGATCAAATACCAGAGATCCCTGCACTAAACGCTGCAATTAATGGCTCTTTTGATGCATTCAATGCCCAAGATAATGTCTATACAATAGGTGTTCGTTATGATTTTCATCCTTCAGCAGCCTTTAAAATTGACTTCAGCCGATATGAAAATAACATAACAGACACTGAAACGGATGTTGTTGCTGTCGGCGTTGATTTAGTATTTTAATTGGAGCAAATGATGAAAAAAATTATTTTAGCTGGCGTATTTTCATTGTGCTCAATCAGCACATTTGCAGAAGTAGCCGTTATTATTAATCCGAGCAACGCAAGTAATATTGATGCGGACACAATCAAAAAGATCTACTTAGGAAAAAGTAAGTCATTTGACAATGGAACAAAGGTCAATCCGGTAAATCAAAATGACAATGCAATAGCCGACGAATTTAATGATAAAGTTGTTGGAAAATCGAGTAACCAACTTAATGCATACTGGTCGAAACTTATATTTACAGGCAAAGGAACTCCCCCTGTAAAATTAGATAACGACCAAGCAGTGCTAGATTTTGTCGCAGCAAATGGTGATGCTATAGGTTATGTCGAAAGTGGGAAAGTAAATGATAAAGTCAAGGTCGTTGGAAAGTTTTGAGACTAACCTTATTGTTAAGTGCTTATCCGATATAAAACAGCGTTAGCAATACACATATTTAAAATATGAATTAACAAAAAATACAAAAATTGTAACTTAGCCTGCTAAGTTACAATTTTTTTTGTCATTGAATAACCTTCCATTTTCAACTAATTAAAATCTCAATAATCCCAACAATATTAATCGTCAATACTCATCCTGTGTCGGGAGTCACATTATCAATATAACAAATAACAACAATTCGTATAATTATTATTATCACCTTTAAAAAGAAGCGCTTATATTTTATATAATAATATAAACGTCTCTATTTATTAGATATATTTTAGATAAGTACCTATAATGAAAATGAAATCAACATTTAAATTAAACAGGAAATACATATGAAAAAGCTATCTGTAGCAGTAGCAGTATGTGCAGCTTTAGTATCAAGTTATACAAGTGCTGAAGTACGAATAAATGGATTTGCATCAATTGTTGGCGGAAAAAGCCTAGATAGCGATAGCACATTATATGGGTATGACGACAACATTTCGTTTAAAAACGAAAGTGTATTTGCGCTGCAGTTATCTGCGGATTTGCAAGATAAGTTAAGCGCAACAGCTCAAATTGTAGCCCGTGGTGATAATGATTTCGACGCGGAGTTTGAGTGGGCATATGTTACTTATGAGTTTTCAGATGAGTTGCAGTTAAGCGCAGGTAAAATGCGAGTTCCTTTTTACCGTTATTCTGACTTTATTGATGTAGGCTATGCCTATAGATGGGTTAGGCCTCCACAATCTGTTTACAACATTCCATTTTCAACTTATGAAGGCTTAAGTCTACTACACAACACTCAATTAGGTGATTGGGATTCAACCCTACAGGTTATTTACGGTGGTTTTGATGGTGAAATTGATGCTGTAAGTGCTAACGATAAAGCCGAGTTAAACAATTTTGCAGGTATAAACTGGACAATGTCTCGCGATTGGTTAAGCCTCCGTGCAGCTTACTTAGTTGCTGAAACCTCTTTTGAGCTTGATTCAAATGACTCAACAGGCGCAGCATTGAACGGCCTGGAAGATATACTTAGAGCAAGTAATTTGACTAGCCTAGCGGATGATATAGCTATTGATGAAGATAATAGCACATTCATTGGTTTAGGTTTTTCAATTGACTACAACGACATTTTGTTTGATGCAGAATACACACAGCTTGAAGTTGAGAACAGTATTTTAGCTGAGCAATCTCAATATTATGCATCAGTAGGTTACAGATTAGATGACGTCATCATTCATTTCACCTATGAAGACAATGACGATAAACATGATTCTTCTCGTTTTGATAAAATTCAAGCGATTCCAAGTCTTAATGCCGCAGTGAATGGCGCTTTAGAAGGTGTTCGTGCACAAAGTAATGTTTACACTATTGGTGCTCGATACGACTTCCACCCTTCTGCTGCATTTAAAATAGATTTTAGTCGATTTGAAGATGACATAACAGATACAGAAACTGATGTTATTGCTGTAGGCATAGACCTAGTATTTTAATTGGAGCAAACCATGAAGAAGTTAATTTTAGCCAGTGCACTAACATTATGCTCAATCAGCGCCTCTGCTGAGGTAGCTGTTATCGTAAATGCGAGTAATACTAGTAACCTTGATGCAGATACAATCAAAAAGATTTATTTAGGTAAAAGTAAATCATTTGATAATGGTGCGAAAGTGAATCCAGTAAACCAAAATGGCAATAGTGTTGCCGATGAGTTTAATGATAAGGTTGTTGGTAAATCGAGTAGTCAGCTCAATGCCTATTGGTCAAAGCTGGTATTTACAGGTAAAGGAACCCCTCCTGAAAAGCTAGATAATGATCAAGCAGTACTCGACTTTGTTGCAGCAAACAACGACGCAATAGGTTATGTTGATAGTGCAAAGGTCAATGATAGCGTAAAGGTAGTTGGTAAATTTTAATTTACTGATGAATAAAA
>NZ_BADY01000069.1:0-140361 GCF_000241185.1 Pseudoalteromonas sp. BSi20495 | reverse complement strand
TTTTCATTGTTATTTTCAGCAATAACCAATGCACGACTATATTCAACAATAGCCTGCTGAAATAAGCCTTGATAAAACAGTATCACCCCTTGCATTTTTATTGCGCGAAAATTTTCTGTAGGTAAAAATGAGAGGGATGTTTCTTTTTCGAGTAGTTTAAAATAGTGTAATGCATCAGGATATTGGCCGTTAGAAAATGCTAAGTTACCCAACTCTGAATACACTAAAGCACGATCTTTAGCGGTGGTTGCCTGCATTTCCAGCAATGTATTACCAGATTGAAGCTTTGCACTCCATTGCTGTTGTTGTTTAAACTCATCAAGTAACAAAGTAGCATTTTGTGCACAGCTCGGTGGAGCTAGCGCACTACATACAATGAATAAAAGGCACTTAAACTTGCCTCGCATAATTTTAATCCTTCAGATTGTTACTTATAACAATGTAATCTTTATCGAAGATACACCAATTACTAGGGCGTAAACAATGCTTAACCCACTGATTGACCAGATATTTGATTTAATATTAACAAAGCAAGTTTGGCAAGTTCATATTCTAGCATCAGAACTTATAAATAGTGGTGCAATTAAATCACTTGATAAAAATCCTGATCGTGATTTATTTAAGCGCAACTTTCTCATCATGAATGCACTGTATCAACTTCAAACTCAGCTTCATCCACAAACATTGTTAGTTTCAGCTTTGCATATAGAACTTTTAGAAAAAGAGTGTGAGTACCCACTAATAATTAAAACAAATTTGAAGGACTATTATCTAAACTGGGAAAATTACGACGCCTCAGCACAAGAAATAGATGCACTCTTGACTAGTTTTTGGGAGAGGGTAAAACATGCAGATACAACAGTAACGTTAACAAAAGAAAATTATGATGAGCTCACTGCTAAATGGGAACTGCCAACTAACTTTACCCTTAAAGAGCTACAAAAACGCTGGCGGCAACAAGCTCTCAAAAATCATCCCGACAAGCCTAGCGGCTGCGAAATAAAATTTAAAAAAGTAAAAGGAGAATACGAGCAACTAAAAGCAGCTGCTCGTTAGTACATTCATTCAAATATAAATTAACGAGTAAGGCGACGAGCGCGTATTTTACGCCCCTTAATGTTGCCTTCAGTTAATTTACGAAGTGCTGGTTTTGATGAATTACGTTCAACTGCAACAAATGCTACGTTATCAAGTACGTTAATTTTACCTACTTGACGACCTGCAACCCCATCCTTACCTGTTAGAGCACCAAGAATATCGCCTGCACGTACTTTTTGCTTTTTACCTGAATCAATCATCAAAGTAACCATTTCAGGGCGGTACGGCGGTTTATCTAATAAATTAAACGGCGGCATTTGCTCTGGAGTAATATCACGCTCGTAATGATCGCCAATTTGTGCAATTTTAAACGCTTCTGCTTCACCGTAAATAGAACAAGCAATGCCCTTTTTACCAGCACGCCCAGTTCGGCCAACACGGTGAACATGTGTTTGCGTGTCATGTGCTAAATGGTAGTTAATAACCATATCCATGTCATCAATATCTAAACCTCGCGCAGCAACATCGGTTGCAACAAGTATTGAAGCACTTTTATTTGCAAAGTGAATTAGCGTACGTTCACGATCGCGTTGCTCTAAATCACCGTGCAATGCAACAGCGCTGAAGCCTTCGTCAGCTAAATCATCACACACTTGTTGTGTTTCTACTTTGGTATTACAAAATACAACACAGCTTTGTGGTGTAAATTTAAGAAGTAATAACTTAAGCGTTGGATAGCGCTGCTTATTGTTATCCATTTTGTAGAAGTACTGCTTAATTGTGCTTTTGGCTTGCTCTTCTTCTACTTTAACCATTTCTGGATTTTTAAGTACACGCTTAGCAATTGCTTCAATGGCTCTTGGGAATGTAGCACTAAATAACAATGTTTGACGATTTTGTGGAATACGCTCAATAATTGCATCAAGTGTGTCTTGAAAACCCATATCAAGCATTTGATCGGCTTCATCAAGTACCAATGTTTCAACATCATCTAAACGTAAAGTACCTTTACGAATATGATCATCAACACGCCCAGGTGTGCCAACAATGATATGCGCGCCATGTTCAAGTGAACCTATTTGCGGGCCAATTGAAACACCACCACATAACGTCAATATTTTAATGTTATGAATGCCGCGCGCTAATTTACGCATTTCAACTGCAACTTGCTCAGCAAGCTCACGAGTAGGACACAACACTAAAGATTGAATACGAAAACGTTTTACGTTTAGTTTAGCTAACACACCCAAGCTAAACGCAGCAGTTTTACCTGAACCGGTTTTTGCCTGAGCAATGATGTCTTTACCAGCAAGTACAGGCGGCAAACTTTGCGCTTGCACAGGTGTCATGTGGGCATAGCCAAGTGTTGATAAATTATCAACGAGTCCAGCCGGTAAAGCCAAAGATGAAAAAGCAGTTGAAGTCACAGTAAGTTCCATAGCAATAAAATAACATGGGAGAAAGTCCCACTAAATATGCTGCTAATAATAGCAGAATTCGTAATTGGCAACCATTAGCAAACACATTATAAACAGGTTAATGAAAGGTGTTGAAAATGATAGTAGTTTGCATTAAGATCTCTATTTTTTTTACATATCTGCCCTGGAAGCAATTAATGAAACTGAACTCTCTTTACATAGCACTATTAGCAAGTATTACCGCAAACGCACATGCAAACTCTACCGACCTTGAACGCATAGAAGTAAAAGGTAGCTACTTTAACGATTACAAAGTAGATAACGCCAATGGCGCAATGAGAACATCAGCTTCATTACTTGAAACTGCACAATCTGTCACTGTAATAACCGACACTATTATTAGCGAACAACTTGCCACTACCCTTGGCGAAGTACTTACCAATGACGCAAGCTTAACTGCAGGCTCGCAACAACGTAACCGCGAAGTATTTAATTTACGTGGATTCGAGTTAAGCTCATCAACAGGCTATTTACGCGACGGGCATCAGCATTGGTCACACTACCAACAACCAATCGAAATCCTGCAGCAAGTAGAGGTTATTAAGGGTCCATCAAGCATTTTATATGGTCAATCAGGCCCAGGTGGCTTGGTAAATATGGTAACCAAAAAACCTACAGCACAAACATTATTTAATGCCAGTGCCGATGTAGATCAGCATGGGTCAACTCGCTTTATGGTAGATGCTGCAGGAGCATTAACTGAATCGGAAGATTTACGTGCTCGTGGTATTTTAGTAAAGCAAGACGTTGACTACTGGCGTGAGTACCAAAACGGTGAAAACCGTGAACGCGACCGCTTTTTAGGTGCATTAGTTGTAGATTATGATATTAGCGATAACGCATTAGTACGTGTGCATTATGACCGCACAGATGATAAAGCGGGGTTAGATACTGGCGCTTGGATTGATGAAAATGCTAACGTAATTGGCGATGACAAAACAATTCGCGATATGTCTTGGGCATTTACCGATATAACGGTAGAAAACCTAGGTGTAGACCTAGAAGTATTTTTAACCGATAACTGGCAAGTAAAGCTTGGCTATAACGAACAAACGTTTGAACGCCAACGTTTTGAATCAGCACCTCGTAAACCTTCTTCTTTTACTGAAGGTGATAGCTATGAATCTCGCCCTTATGATCGTTTTGATGACTGGCAGTTTACCACCGCATTTATTGACTTTATCGGTGAATTTGAAACCGCAGGCGTCCAACACCAACTATTGATTGGTGCAAATTCGCTTGATTATTACTATGGTCAATTACGCACTTCTAGTGACTCTATTACCTACTCTGCAGGCCAAATTGAGCCAGCTCGCCCAGACGTGAGTTACACAACGGATACAACCAAACGAGAATCTAAATATGACTTCTATGGCGTTTATTTTCAAGATTTGATGACATTCACACCAGAGTGGCAAGTATCTGTCGGTGGTCGATTTGACAAACAAAATAAAGAAGGCGCAGACAATGAGTCATTTGTGCCTAAGTTTGGCGTGTTATACCACCCGAATGCTTCAGCAACTATATATGGTAGTTATTCTGAAGGCTTTGAACCGCAAAGTAGTGATACCTTAATCAATGAAAATGATGCCAATAACGGTATGAAACTTGATGCTGTTACTTCTGAGCAAAAAGAAATAGGCATTAAATGGCAATTATTTGATGATCGCTTAATGCTTAGCAGTGCACTTTTCGACATTAGCAAAACAGGCACCTTGATCACTGAGCAGTTAGATAATCCAGCAGGTAATATTGAAACAATAACAACACAGGCCGGTGAGCAACGCCACAAAGGTTTTGAACTAGGTGCACAAGGCGCAGCCACTGATCGTTTATTTGTCATGGCATCAACAATGTACATTGATGCTGAATATGTTCAAGGCAACGCACGTCCAACAGATACACCAAAATGGTCTGCATCTCTTTGGACTCGCTATGAGTTAAACGATGCAATTGCTTTTAACGCTGGTGCTTTTTATGAAGGTGAGCGCTTTGCCGACAGCGACAATACAATTACTAAAGATGCATATACGCGTGTTGATGTAGGTGCTACTTATAAGTTTAATTTAAGTAATACCGATATTAACTTACGCCTTAACATCGAAAACTTATTTGATAAAAGCTATTTAGGTGGTGGCGGCACTAGTAATGTAACTGTTGGCGAGGGTACAAATCTTCGTTTAGCAGCGCAATTTAGCTTTTAAATAAATGCCTTAAATAACAGTGTTAAAATATAGCCCGCGTACATTTACGCGGGCTTTTTTATATCTAAACGTTTATACCTAACAGCATTAAACCTATTACAAAGCCTATTCATCTCATCTATTTTTTATCATGTTTGTTACATGTTCTAATAGCGCTAATTATTAAAAAGGCTTACCCAAATGAAAAAATTAATTACCGCACTGCTGCTTACTAGCAGTATGGCTGCAAACGCTAACAACGCCGAATTTACCCAAAAGCAATTACAACAAGTCAATGAAGTGCGCACCTCTGCACTAAATAGTGAGCTAAGCTATAAGTTACTAGAGTCATTAACAACTGAAGTGGGCCCTCGCTTACCTGGTACTGAAAATGATAAAAAAGCGGTTGCATGGGCTAAAGCTAAATTTAATGAGCTTGGTTTTGATAAAGTATGGCTAGAAAAAGCAACATTTCCTGAATGGCGCCGTTATAGTGAAAGCGGAAAAATACTAACACCAAGCGAGCAACCTCTACATTTAACTGCATTAGGTAACAGTATAAGCACGCCTAAAGATGGGATCACAGCACCAGTAGTCTTATTCGAAACACTTGATGAACTAAAAGCCGCACCGGCGAACAGCTTAAAAGGTAAAATTGCGTATATTAATTACCGCATGAACCGCGATATAGACGGCAATGGTTACGGACCTGCTGTAAAAGCACGTGGCACAGGCGCTATTGAGGCGTCTAAAAAAGGCGCTGTTGCCTACATGATGCGCTCGGTAAGTACCGGTCATCATCGTTTTGCACACACTGGCGGTAGTTACTACAAAGAAGGTGTTACAAAAATACCTAATGTAACCATTGCTAACCCAGATGCCGATCAAATAGCACGACTCATTGCTTTAAATAAAGACGTGTCGGTAAATATTAATGTGCAAACCGAAAGCCTTGGTGAAGGCACAGGTTATAATGTTATTGGCCAGTTTAATGGTACCGAAAACCCAGAACAATATGTACTGATCGGCGGGCATTTAGATTCTTGGGATTTAGGGACTGGCGCACTAGATGACGGTGCAGGCGTTGCACTAACAATGGCAGCCGCTAAACATATTAGCGATGTAAAGCGTCCTAAGCGCAGTATTCGTGTGGTACTTTTTGCAGCTGAAGAGCTAGGTCTTTGGGGTGCAAAAGCCTATTTTGCAAAGCATAAAAACGAGCTAAGCAATATTGTTGCAGCCGCTGAGTCTGATTTTGGCGCCGATGTTGTATATGCTTTTGAATCGAACGTAAGCGCAGAGTCACTTCCTGTAGTTCGCGCTATAGCAAAAGAACTTGCGCCGTTAAATATTGAGCACATTGGTAAAAACCAAGCGAATGGTGGCCCTGATCTAATTCCACTTAAAGCAGCAACGTCAGCACCTATTTTTGAACTTGCTCAAGATGGAACAGATTACTTTGATTACCACCATACAGCTGACGATACGCTTGATAAAGTAACACCTGCTAAGCTGCGTCAAAATACCGCTGCATACGCTGTATTTGCTTTAATGGCTGCTGATGCAAAAACAACAATTAAGCCTAAAGCTCAAAATAAGTAATAACAGACATACTTACTTACAGTTTGTGGCTTTAACTAACACGCTTCTTGTTTTACCTTTAGGTAATTAAACAAGGAGCGTGCTTTATGTTACTTTTCAACACGAGTGAATCATTTCCACATTTTGCACAAACAACACGCTGCCCTCATTGTCAAAGCGACGCCTACCATTTAGTAAATAAAAGCCGCTATTTACGGTTTAGTATTTTGCCTATGCTTGCCTTAAAATTAAGTTATAAACGCGAGTGCTATCAATGCGGAAAAAGCGAACAGGTTAAAATAACGCAACTACCGTTAATAGAAAAACTAAGCCTACCCAAATACTTTATTGGCGCATTTTTATTACTTTGGATTGTTTCGTTTTTTTATCAACAGCATCTTGATACCGAGACTAAAAAGCAAAGCTATTTGAATACACCTAAAATATATGACACCTATTTAGTACACGCCGACAAATTTACACACGAACCCTGGACCCTAACCAATTTAAGAATTGCTCAAGTTTTAAGTTTTGATAAACAGTTTATTACCTTTCAGATAAGCAACTACAGCTATAAACGTAATAATAGTATTACTTTGGCAATGCGTACCAGCCAGCTAATTCAAGACAATTACTTTTCCACTAAAACAATCACTCTCCCTCGTGATGAAGTAAAGCGTTTGTATAAAGACGAAGCTATTTATGACGTGCTGCGACCTTATGCCAACAGCCTTTATGGCGGGTTTGTGATGTTCCCTCCCAAACCTAAGCCACTATATAAAGGTTTAAAACTCGATAAAAACAATCAACAAGGCATAATTTATTTTAAAGATAAGTTATTTGTTGAAGCATTTAATAGCTTTAAGCTAGCTGCTGAAGCAGGCTCTCAGTGGGGGCAATTAAATTTAGCGCAAATGTATCGTGATGGTCAGGGAATAGATCAGGATCAACAGCAAGCTATTTATTGGTATAAAAAGGCCATTGAGCAAAAAAATACTAAAGCACAATTTGAATTGGAGTCACTTTGTAAAATAACTATCTGTAAATGAGTGAATTTCAATATAGCTGGCGCAACAAGTACGCCAGCTATAAATTATTTTTTAAATAACTTTGTATAACCTACATGTATAAGCACAACAACTAAGCCGGCAATAACGCCTAGCAAACCATCAAACAAGAGAGGTGCTAATACTTCTCCTGTACCGCCAGCAACCGATTGAGCATAGCTTGTTACATCCAACTGTATATGATGCAGCAACGCAACACCATGGACCAAAATACCGCCACCCACCAAAAACATCGCGATGGTGCCAGCAAACGCTAAAAACTGCATTAGCCTAGGTGCGGCGGCAAGCAAACCTTTACCTAGTAATTCTTTAAATTTATTAGCCTTCACCTTTGATTGGTTAAGTAAATAAAGCCCGGCATCATCCAGCTTTACAATACCGGCAACCAAACCATAAACGCCAATAGTCATTATAATTGCGATAACGCAGAGCACTAACGCTTGGTTAAATAATGTAGCACCAGCAACAGTACCTAGCGTAATAACAATGATTTCAGCAGAAAGAATAAAGTCGGTTCTTATTGCCCCTTTTACTTTTTGTTTTTCGTACTCAACTAAATCTAATTTTTCATCTTCGTCTATCGCTTCATTCTGGTGGGGTAAAAACTTAGCAAATACTTTTTCAGCCCCCTCAAAACATAAGAATAAACCACCCATCATTAAAAGCGGTGTTATTAACCAAGGCAGCCATACGCTTATTAATAAAGCGGCGGGTACGAGTATCGCTTTATTTAAAAATGAGCCCTTTGCCACAGCCCAAACAACCGGTAATTCACGCTCTGCTGCTACACCTGTAACCTGCTGCGCATTGAGTGCTAAGTCATCGCCTAATACACCCGCTGTTTTTTTTGTTGCTACTTTACTCATTGTCGCAATGTCATCGAGCAAAGTGGTTATATCGTCTAATAATGTTAAAAGGTTAGTACCAGCCATAAAGCTTCCGAGCTCAAAAAATATTGCTATAAACATAACGTAAAGCATTACTTTCACCAACGGTTAATTTAGCTTTGTTAATCTCTAATTAGAATTAAGGGCAGGGCTTCCCAAAGATGATCATTTTGAACGTAGATGGAGGTAAGAGTGAAAATAAATATAGCAATTATAGTCAGCTTACTTAGCTTAATCGCATGTAGCGAACAGCAAGTAAATACTACCTATCTATGTGGTAAAAAAAACTAACACTAAGTATTATCAACGATAAATATGCTGAGCTTACTTTTAACAACGAAACGCATTTAATTAATCATGAAAAAAGTGCATCAGGGAATAAGTACATAAGCGAAAATGTACTGTTTTGGGGTAAAGATAATCACGCCATGCTTATAATTTCAGGGAAAAAGCAGCAATGCATTATTAATTAGCCACCAATTAACAACATCTAAAAAACACTGCTACACTAAATAAAGTGTTAATTTTGTTGATGAAGTTATGCGCTCTATTGCTATAAAACATAAAATAATCTTAGCTTTTTCTGCCATAGGGCTGTTAATGCTGACTAGCTGTGTGTTTTTTTATTGGTCGTTAAACCAAATTAGTATTACTACTTCACGTATAGAAACCTTAGCCGTTCCAGTACAACAAGTTAGTAAAGATTTAAGGCTTTCACTTCTTTCCATAACTAAATTTAATGCTGTTGCTTACAGCCAGACCAAACCAGATTCACTATTGCGAAATAAAGACCAAGCATACGCAGAGCAAGAGCAATTTCTAACAATGCTTAATGCGCTTGAATCCCAACTGTTTCAGCAGCAAAATATGCAAGCTTTACTTGCAGCAACAACTGATAACTTTAATCAACTAAGCAAAATAAGTGCTGCAATGTTTAGTGCAAAGGAACAACGATTTAAAGCACAAAACTCGGCCCTATCACTTATTAAAGAATTCATTGAGCAATTGAGTAGCTTGAGTAATCGTTTGCTTGACATAGAGCTATTAGAAGTACCCTCAACACAACAGCCTCTACTCGATTCTATGTTTGGTACGGCAACACGTATTGATGATCTACTATTTAATTTAAGTAACAATGTTAAAAGCATCACTCAAACTACAAGTACTAGCGACTTAAGTAATCACCAACAAGATACTTTGTTTTTACTCGATAATATTCAGCCTAACTTTACTTACCTAGAGCAGCAGGCGACACCTTTTAGTAATGATCTAAACATCGGCCAACTTACTATTGAGTTCAACGATTTAAGGGATCTCTTAAATGCGCCAAATGGTATTTATGTAAAACAAAAGAAAACGATTGAAAACAAAACAACGGCGCAACAAAAATTTGAACGCTTTCAACAAGAATTTATAAACACAGAAAACCAATTACTTAAACTTAATAAACTTGCTGATGAACGATTTAACACCCTTCAAAATAATGCCAAATCAGCCATTAATATGGGCTCAAGCTCGGTAATTATAATCGCCCTTGTACTGATTATACTGGTGATCATAATTTCAATTTTTACCACCAATGCAATGCTAAAGCCCCTTAATAAAGTAAATCGTGATTTAGCTTGCATAGCCTCAGGTGACTTTTCTAAGCGCAGCCATCCACGCAGTAAAGATGAGTTTGGCACTTTACTTAACAATATTAATAAACTTAGTGACGACTTAAGCCATTTAATAAAAGCAATTAGTAACGATGCACATGAACTGGACAAATCAGCGATTCAAACCAGTGAAAAAGGCCAGCAAATGACCATTGTTGCCCAACTACAGCTAGAGCGGAGCGCACAAGCAACTGCGCTTGCACAAAGTATGCTAGATAATTCACAAGCCGTGTACGAACAAGCTGATAGCACATCAAATGAAATAACTAACGCCTCACAGTTTGCTAATGACGTTAACCAAATAGCCAATCAAAATAGCCAAAGTATTGAGGCACTATTAAGCCGTTTAGATAAGGCAGTTAGTAGCACAAAAGAGCTTGCTGAATTTACCGAACTCATTGGTGCCATTGTAGAGACTATTAGTAGTATTGCTGAGCAAACAAACTTGCTTGCGCTCAATGCTGCAATAGAAGCGGCAAGAGCTGGTGAAAATGGACGAGGATTTGCAGTTGTCGCTGATGAAGTTCGCTCACTAGCTGCGCGTACACAAAGCTCAACAAGCGAAATAAATACCATGATCCAAACATTACAACAGCATACTAAAACAACACAAAGTGAAATTAATGATGGCCAACAACAAGCCAAAAAATGTGTTGAAAATAGTGCTGAACTAAATAAAGCTGTAGAGCGTATAAAAAGCACATTACTATCGGTTAATCAAATGAGCGAACAAATAGCAAAGGCCTCTCATGAACAGTTAACTAATAGTAACGACATCCAAAAAATAATGGCAAAGGTAACAGAGCAAGCCACCTTAAATGCCAAAAACGCGACAACCCTAGCAAGCGAAAGTGAAGACGTAAATCAACTTGCACACTCTCTAACGAGTGCCGTAGAGCGCTTTAAGTTTTAAGCACAAGTAATGACTTGCCTTGCATGAAATGGGTATAATACTTCAACTCTTTTGCTTAATAGCGGCCCACAATGAAATATAAAGATCTACGTGATTTTATCGATTTACTTGAGAAAAAAGGCGAACTTAAACGTATCACCCAAGAAATCGACCCGTATCTTGAAATGACCGAAATATCTGATCGCACATTGCGTGCAAAAGGTCCTGCGTTATTATTCGAAAATCCAAAAGGCTACGATATGCCGGTGCTTACCAACTTATTTGGTACACCAAAGCGCGTTGCTATGGGAATGGGCCAAACAGAGGTTAGCGAGCTACGTGAAGTCGGTAAACTGCTCGCTTTTTTAAAAGAGCCTGAGCCACCAAAAGGCATTAAAGAAGCTCTAGGCGCTATACCTATTTTTAAGCAAGTGCTTAATATGCCAGCAAAAGAAGTTAAAAAAGCGCCTTGCCAACAAGTAGTTTTAGAAGGTGATGATGTCGATTTAACTAAGTTGCCCATTCAGCATTGCTGGCCAGGTGATGCAGCGCCATTAATTACTTGGGGCCTTACGGTCACTAAAGGCCCATATAAAAAACGCCAAAATCTGGGTATTTATCGCCAGCAATTATTAGGAAAAAATAAAATAATTATGCGTTGGTTGTCACATCGTGGTGGCGCGCTTGATTTTCAAGAATGGTGTAAAGAAAACCCAGGGCAACCTTACCCTGTATCGGTAGCACTAGGTGCCGATCCTGCCACTATATTAGGTGCCGTAACGCCTGTACCTGACACTCTAAGCGAATATGCATTCGCTGGCTTATTACGTGGTAGCAGAACCGAAGTTGTAAAATCTATTTCAAATGACCTACAAGTCCCTGCCAGTGCAGAAATAGTACTTGAAGGTTACATAATGCCTGGTGAAATGGCGCCAGAAGGCCCTTATGGTGACCATACCGGTTACTATAATGAAGTAGATGACTTTCCAGTAATGACGGTCACTCACTTAACGCATCGTAAAGACCCTATTTATCACAGCACATTTACTGGCCGACCGCCTGATGAGCCTGCGATTTTAGGTGTAGCACTTAATGAAGTGTTTGTGCCGATATTACAAAAGCAATTTCCTGAAATTGTCGACTTTTACCTTCCGCCAGAAGGATGCTCGTACCGTATGGCGATTGTAACAATGAAAAAACAATATCCTGGCCATGCCAAGCGCGTGATGATGGGGGTTTGGTCGTTCTTACGTCAGTTTATGTATACCAAGTTTGTAATTGTGTGCGATGACGATATTAATGCCCGTGATTGGGAAGATGTTATTTGGGCTATAACAACCCGAATGGATCCAGCGCGTGATACAACATTAATAGAGAACACACCTATTGATTATCTCGATTTTGCATCGCCAGTCTCTGGCCTTGGTTCAAAAATGGGAATGGATGCTACCAATAAATGGCCTGGCGAAACCACCCGCGAATGGGGCGAGCCTATTGTTATGGATAAAGACACCAAAGACCGCGTAGATGATATTTGGGAAAGCCTTAATATTGTTTAAGTGTTTATATGTAAGTACATAACAGGCTATAAAATAACCCTGCAGATATGTTAGAATCGAGTCATTCGATTGCGTATCTGCTGTTAAAAGCGCTGCTAAAAGGTAAAAAATGCAAACATTAAAAGCTGAAGTTGTAGCTATCAGCCCACTTACAGAATTTGTTCATAAAGTAATTTTAAAGCCACAACAACCTGTGACCTTTGAAGCTGGCCAATACATGCAACTCGTATTAGGCGAAAAAGACAAACGTGCTTTTTCTATTGCTAGCCGCCCTTCACAGTGCGATGCAATAGAACTGCATATTGGCGCATCTGGTGCCGATTCTTATGCAATGCAATCGTTAGAACATTTACGAAACGCCCATACCACAGGGCAGTTAGTAGACATTGAAGCTGGCCTAGGTATTTCACAGTTGCGCCTGCAATGTGAGCGTCCTATTATTTTACTCGCCGGCGGTACTGGTTTTTCATACGCAAAATCAATGGCTGATCACTTAGCTGAAATTAAGTGCGACCGTCCTGTATTATTTTACTGGGGTGTAAAAGAAGAGTCAGCTTTATACGCGCACACAGAAATGCAAACATGGGCCGATAGCCATAAAAACTTTGAGTTTATCCCTGTGGTAGAAAATCCATCAGCGAATTGGCAAGGTCATACTGGCTATGTACACAAAGCCGTAATGCAAGATATCGTATCACTTGCCCCATATGATATTTATATGGCGGGTCGTTTTGACATGATAGGTATAGTCCGTGATGACTTTATTACTCATGGTGCAATTCGTGAAAACATGTACGCCGACGCATTCGCATTTATAAAGTAATTAAAATTAACTTTTACTTATAAATAAAGGCACCTAGTGCCTTTATTTTTATAATAACAAAAATTCAATAGTTAAAATCTATCAATCTCATCAGTATAAACAATTTCCTAAATCCCTATCTATAAACCATACTTTGTATAGAACATCAGCGGGAGAGACCCAAATGCTAAATACAAAAGTAAAAGATTTTATGCAACGCAAGTTACCAAACATAACACCAGATACAGAAATGACCACCGCTATAGCAGAACTACAAAAATTTAAACTGCTTGGTGCACCAGTATTCGATAAAGATAAATGCCTAGTCGGATTTATTTCCGAACAAGAGCTTTTAAAGCCACTTATGCAAAGCAGTTATTTTTGTGATGGTATAGTAAAAGTATCGCAGCTTATGCAAACAGGAGTCGTTACTATAGATGGTGATACAAATATTATTGAGCTTGCTGAAAAAATGCAGCCTGGTAAACCAAAAAACTACCCAGTTGTAGATGGCATTAAAGTAATCGGTATGATCAGCCGGGCAGATGTACTTAAAGCACTTTACGATAATTACATAAGCTGCCAAACACACTAAATTGCAGATAACAAAATGCCGCTTATATAAAGCGGCATTTTTAATACTCTTAAATTAACGTGCGCTAACGATTGCCGAAAGTTCTTTTTTATCGCCATCGCTTAAAAATGCTATTTCTAATGCATTTGCTTGGGCTTTTTCCATATCAGCTTGAGATAAACCAGCTTGAGGTGCTGCAACTGCATATTCATACTCAATTTCAATCCCTTCCACAGCAGGATCATCAGTATTAATACACGCTAAAATACCGTGATCTAAAAACTGCTTAAGTGGATGCTTAGCTAGGTCGCTCACTGTACTGGTTTGAATATTACTTGTTAAGCATGACTCAATACCAATGCGATTATCGCGTAAGTAATCCATGAGCTTTGGATCTTCAATGGCTTTAACGCCATGCCCTATTCGGCTCGCCCCTAATTCATTAATTGCTTGCCAAATACTCGGAGCACCAAGAGCTTCTCCAGCATGAATAGTCGATGCTAAATAGGCATTTCGTACCTGTTTAAAGTGCGCTACAAACAACTCACCCGGGAAGCCAATTTCGTCACCCGCTAAATCAACCGCTACTAAATCATTTTTAAATGCGAGTAATGCATCAAGCTCTTTCTGGCATGTTTTTACGCCATAAGTACGCGATAAAATACCAATTAAATTTGCTTTTATGTTTGCGCCTTTTGTTGCTGATTTAATACCATCAACAACCGCTTCTACAACCCCTTGCGGGTGTAAACCTTGGCTTTGTGCCATATAGTAAGGGCTAAAACGAAGCTCTACGTAATCAAGGCCTTGGGCTTGAGCATCTTCAATGTTTTCAATCGCTATGCGCCTACACGCATCGTAGTCGCCAAGTACTGCAACACCCCAATCTAACTTTTGTAAAAAAGCCATAAGATTTGGCTCAGGATCAATAACTTGAACATGAGGAATGAGTGCCTCAACATTATCTGCAGGTAACTCTATATTAAACTGACGACCAAGTTCTAATATGGTTTGCGCACGTACATTACCGTCTAAATGGCGGTGAATATCTAGCAAAGGTAATTTTCTATTGATCATAATAGCAACCCAGTTTAGTTAAATTTGCGCGCATGATACGCAGATATAGTTATTTTTCAAGTCTATATGGTTTGCGGTAAGTTTAAGCGGTCATATGTCTGCTTTTTGTGCAAAAATAACGTAACTTATTTATGTGATAAATGATGCCACAGTGTTTTAAATAGCGTATTAGCATCAATTGGCTTGGTTATATAGTTATCCATTCCACAAGCAACTGCTTTTTTAACATCATCATCATGCGCGTTGGCAGACAAACCAATAATAGGTAAATCAATCAGCCCTAAATCATTACGGATAACTTTGGTTGCCTGTAAACCATCCATATTTGGCATTTGAATATCCATCAGCACAATGTCATAACTATTGGTAGTCAACATTTTTATTGCTTCAAACCCATCACTCGCAATATCAGCTACACACCCCTTGGTCTTTAATATTGCACTAGCAACATGTTGATTTAAAGAATTGTCCTCAACTAAAAGCAGCTTATAATCAGTAAACGATAAGCTCTCAACATCTATCTCATTATATTGTTGCTGTACCTGCTCTGCTTTTGGTAGGGGGGAATTCAACGGCACACTAAATGTAAAAGTAGAGCCTTTACCCTCGTGGCTAGCTAAATCAATAGCCCCTCCCATCAACTCAACCAGTTTTTTGCAAATACTCAAACCTAGTCCTGTGCCACCATATTGTCGAGAAGTAGAACTATCGGCTTGAGAAAAAGGTTTAAACAACTGTTTTTGAGCTGCTTCACTAATACCAATACCCGTATCGTTAACACTAAAATAAGTCATCTTTTTTGATTGCCATACTTTAAGTGTTATGCAGCCTTGCGCTGTAAATTTAACTGCATTATTAAGTAAATTTAAAAGTATTTGTTTTAAACGAATAGGATCGGTATGAATAGTTAAGTTTGTTGTTTTATCGTAATCGAGATGCAATTCCAGTGACTTAACATCTACTTCAAATTGCATTAAATTCGTCACTTCATCCACTAAGCGACCCACATTAATTGGCTCTTGTACTAAATCAAGTTTGCCAGCTTCCATCTTAGAGAAATCGAGTACATCGTTTAATACCCTCAGTAACACACCAAGCGCACCATCCGCTTGCTCTATATAAGTTCGAGCCTGTGGCCAATCATTTTGCTGCAGCGCTAAATAGTGCAGTCCTTTTATACCATTAATAGGTGTGCGCACCTCATGACTCATATTAGCTAAAAACTGGCTTTTAATATGGCTTGCTTCATCAGCTTTTTGCTTTTCTTGACGTAAAACACGAGTTTGTTTTGCCACTTGCTCACGAATTTGTATATTTGTACCAGTAACCGAAATCAAAAAAGTTATTAATAACCACACAAATAGCATACCTACTATTTGTGCAAGCCAATACATTAACCATGATGTTCTAACTACAGGCTCATGTAATTGCACTTGCCAGATCCGCTTGCCAATAAGTAATTGGTATTCTTTTAATAGTTCAAAAGAATGAGTATCGGCTGTGTAAATACTCTGTTTTTGATTGGGTAAAGTCACATCTAAAAAGCTAGCTGCAACGAGGTTATTTTGGTCAAATAATAACGATTGCGATAATTTTTTAAGGCTTACTACTGCAACAACAAACCCTTTAAAGTCATCTTCAGTAGTGGAGTTTCCAAAAACAGGGTGCAAAAATAACACACCTTTTTCTTGCGTATTTTGTACTAAATCGATGGGCTCACTTAGCACTAGCTCATTTAAAATTTTTGCTTTGTGTAATGCTGCCGCCCTCCCTTTATTTGAGGCTAAGTCAAAACCAACAACACTTGCATTACCAATCAATGGGTATGCATAAAGTACAGGGTAATAAAAGTCACGTGAACTTACTGGCTCCCATACCCCTTCTGACCATCTTTCTTTTACATAGTAATCATCAATGTATTGAGTGTTTTCTGAGCGTTCAAAATCGGCTAATTGCTCTGCTGAAATGTAAGGTACCCATTCAAATGCAACAATTTCTTGACTATAACTAAGCTGTTTAGAAGTGAATAGCTTAAATTCATCAAAAGTCACCTCATCACTACTTGCAAAAAATGTTGCTAGCAAGCTTAGATGGGCTGACACTTCATCAATTCGTTGGCTTATAGCATCTTGAACAGACAATATTTTAAGCTCTTGTTTTTGTATTTCTTTTCTTTTTTAAAATTAGACGCAGTATAAAATCCTGCACTAATAATGATATATATCATTAGAGAAGGAATAATAACCTGCAGCCTATTTTGAACTTGTTGATAGTTAAACCCAGCAAGCACCAGCGGAGTAAAAATTAATACTCCAACGCTATCACCTATCCACCATGCGATAAAATTATCAATAGCGCCATGTGCTGGTATTACGTGATTACTAACTAATAAAAACGTACCGACTCCTGCAGCCAGAACACAACACACTGGACCAGCTATAAATAAGCTTTGTATACAATGCTTTAAAGAAGAGAGATCAAGGGGGGCTTTTATAACTTTTGTAATAAATTGAGCGCCTATCCATGCTTGCAACACAGACGCTGTAGTAACTAACAAGGCTTGAATGGCAATTTGCCAATTGAAGATATCAGATGCGCTATCGAGGTTAACTATATTTGTTAATAACGCACCAATAATGATGCCAGGTAAAGCTCTACGATTCCACAGTAAAAGTCCAGCCAGTGCAATGCCCGAAGGAGGCCATGAAGCAACGGCATAACCATCAATAGAAAGAAGAAGATTACTAGCAAATCCAGTTAAAAAGTAAGCACTGGCTAGGCTGAAAGTTAATACGAATAAATTTTTCAATACTCAGCTCCTATACCTGTACTTACATTTAGTTTAGTTTAGTTTAGTTTAGTTTAGTTTAGTTTAGTTTAGTTTTTCATATTTAAGCTCATTGATACAAAACCAGTGCTTTCTCAGTTTGTGCACTTTTACTATAGCTTAGCGCAGCTTGTTCCGCGTACTGTTTTTTATTTTCAGAGTTCAACGCTTTATCAAATACCCTTGCGGCTAAATCATAGTCACCTTGTGCATTGGCAAGGCAAGCAAGTGCTAGTAATAAAGCATTATTACTTTCATCTTTTTTAAGGCGCTCTTGAATGCAGGTCTGCAACTTGATTGCATCAGCATTGGCTGCGCCATTTAAGATATGGGCAAGTTGATTGTGCTGTTCGTTGTGTTTAACCATTTTTATCAAGTCGCCCTCAATTACAGCTAGCTGACCTATCGCTGCCATTTTCGCTAAATAAGCAGTATGCGCATAAGCTTGTAGCTTTTTAGGAAGCTGTTTATATTTATGTGTAATTTTTTCAATTGGCAGAGCTGAAAAGTAAGCATTAAAAACACATGTCCACTGCTCGCTTGAAAACACCTTTTTGCGTAACAATCTTGGTAAAACGTCTTCTAAAGCATTAAAGTGCTGCTGTTGCACCAACACTTCGGTATACAGCTTTAACTCAAGCGCAGTAGCTTTTTTAGATTCGGCGCTTACACGCATCTGCGATTCAATTGCGCTACTATCGCCACTTGCTAGCCAAAGTTTCGCGACTTTTAGTTGATGCTCAGGGCTTATTTCAAATAAACGCTCAAGTGCTTTATCTGTTTGATTATTAGCAAGCGCTGCTTTTGCAAGTAATGCTAAGCGAATATCTTCAAACTTATCTGGCACACTATTACCCGATAAAGCCTGCTCTACATGCTCATAATCATCGTTAATAGCACTCCACAGAGCCTGCTCAATAGCTGCTTGTTTGCGCTCTTGATTACGTGCAAAAAAGCCATGTTTAGTATTATGATAAATCGATAATAAGTAGCGGATTAGCTTATATGTAATAAATACGATCGCAGTAATAACAATCACTGTACCGCAAAAAGCAATCATAGTGCCCTCAACTGTATAGTTATTAAATGAGAAAAGGACATAACCTTTCTCATTTATAACGTAAGGAGCTACACCAATAACAAGTACTAACGCAATAACCAGTATTATTAGCCCTATCATTGCACCCACTCCTTAACCTGCTGTGTACTTTGAAGTGTTACTTTAGGGTTAAAGTTAAGTGATTCTTTTTCAAGACTAGCTATTGATTTTAAAACCCTTTGTGTAGCGTTATCGTCTTTCTTAAAATACTCATCAACTAAGCGTTTTGCTTCACTTAAAGTACTAAAGTAAATGCTAGCTTGTTTACTAAGTAACGCATCTTGTGCCTGAGTAATATAAAGCTTAATACGTTGATTAACGAGGTGACGCTCTTGCTCATCAAGAAATGGAGCAACTACTCCTCCTTCTCGATGGTGAAGTGTTAAAAAGCTGTCTAAGAAGCGACCCCAGCTGTTATTTAAATTCTGCTGCCAATCATTTATGTCTTCACTTAATACATTTTCATCTACTTCGGTAACTTCTTCTGGCAAATTAACCGCATTAAAAACTAAGTCGTCAATACTGCTTAGTACACTGTTTAGCTGTAAATAAATAGCCTCTGTTGCTATTGGTTTGAGGCTATCAAGTGTTTGTATGTCTTGCATAATAGCTTGGCGAACTTCAACTGTTCCTGGATGCTCACTAAGTAATCCATCTAAGCGTTTTAAAACAGCACTAGTGCCTTGGTAATCTTTTTCAGCCCATAGTTTAAACTCAGCCATACGTTGTAAACTGGTTACTTCTTGTGGGTTTAGAGACGAGCCTTGTTGCTGCGCCTTTTGCAAAGCGGCTTTCAATTCTTGCTGATTTTGAGCTGTACTTTCACTGAGGGCTGTGGCAATTTTTTTCTCACTATTAAACAGCGCTTGCTGTAAATTAGATTGCGCCGATTTAAGTGCTTGCAGCTCTTGAACGAGTAACTTATTTTGCTCGCTTAACTCATTAACGGCTAGGTTTTGCGCCTTACCAGCATTTAATTTTTGATAAAACTCGTATCCAACACCAGAGGCCACAATTAACGAAATTAAAAGCGCAAGTGCTGCAACCTTACTTACCTTTTGTTTATTTTTGTCTGCCGTATTTTTTGTAGCTACAGGCTCTTGCTTTGTTGATTTAGCTGAGGCTGTGTTAGCTGTTGTTGGTGTGGCTTTTTCTGCCGTAACTGGCTTTGACTGTTCGCTCATGTTGCTACCTTGCTGATTTATGCAGGTAAACATAGCATCATCGCTAGCCCCTGCTGCAATATGTATATTAGCCAAGCTTACTTGTTGCAGCTTTAAATAAGCGGCTATCCGCTCGCTGGCAACATAAAATTGGCACTGTTGTAACCATTGTAGTTGGTGTGCAGCAAGGCTTTTAAATATAGCATCAACTGCAGCATTACTTGTTATGACTATACCGTGTACATTCTGGCTTTTCCAGTGGTCTGTCCAGTTAGGGGGAATACTCTTTGTGGGTTCACGTTTGTACACAACACAATTATTTAAAAAAGCACCGCGCTCTTTGAGCGTTTTAGCTAACTCAGGGCGGCCACCTTGCCCCTTAACTAACACTATATTACTGCCATCAACCTCTGCGAGTGATTTAAGCGCAAGCAACCCTTCTGAATCATACTGCTTTGGTAATGCTGCGCGCACACCAAATTGCTCATATATAATGTCGGCTGTTTGTTGCCCAACCGCATAAAATTGAGCTTTAGTATTTATATCGGGTTTTAATTGCGAAAGTGCACTGACTGCATCTTGCGATATAAATATTATTTTATCCGCATTTAACAGCGGACTAAGTTCAGTGCTAGAGGGTGTTAAATGCGTTATTTTTAATACCGGAAACAAAGACGCCTGATAACCCGCTTGCTCAAGTTGCTGAGCAAGGGCTGCGCCTTTTCCTTCGGGCCGAGTTATCAGAATATGTGTCATTTATGCGTCTCTATAAACTTCAGCTAATATTTTATCTGCACCTTGAGCTAGTAATTTTTTAGCAAGCTCAATACCTAATTTTTCTGCGTCATTTACATGACCTGTTACTTCGTCACGTAAAATTTCACTGCCATCCACAGCGCCAACTAAACCACGTAAATGTACTTGCTCGCCATCAACTAATGCATAAGCACCAATAGGAACTTGGCAGCCACCTTCTAAATAGCGGTTCATAGAGCGCTCTGCGTTTACGCGAATACGTGTTTGTGTATGCTCAAGTGGTGCAAGTAATGCTTTTGTTACTTCATCATCAATACGACACTCGATACCTACAGCGCCTTGACCATTTGCTGGTAATGACACTTCTGGCTCTATGTAATCAGCAATACGCGACTCCATTTCTAAACGAATAAGCCCCGCTGCCGCTAAAATAATAGCATCGTATTGGCCGTCATCTAATTTACCTAAACGCGTATTTACATTGCCGCGTAAATCACGAATATCTAAATCAGGGCGAAGCGCTTTAATTTGACACTGACGACGCAAACTAGAAGTACCTACAATAGCGCCCTGTGGTAACTCGCCTAAATTAGCAAAGTTATTTGATACAAACGCATCACGCGGATCCTCACGCTCACAAATAGTATGTAGTTCCAATCCTTCTGGGAACTCTACTGGCACGTCTTTCATAGAATGCACGGCAATATCAGCGCGACCATCTAACATAGCTTGCTCTAGCTCTTTAACAAATAAGCCTTTACCGCCAATTTTAGCCAATGGCGTATCTAAAATTATATCCCCTTGCGTCGACATAGGGACTAATTCTACGCACACATCTGCATGAAAACGCTCAAGCTCTGCTTTCACAAATTCGGCCTGCCAAAGTGCTAAGGCGCTTTTACGCGTTGCGATACGTACTAATTTTGTTTTTTCTGTCATAAGGGTATCCAATTAATTACTGCGTTTAGCTAGTTTTAGTCTGCTAAAATTCTAAATTCTTTTTGAGCTATCAAGTTACCTTGCCCATCAACGACATCTACACGCCAGTGACCTGTTTGCGTGGCCATAATATTTTTCGTTGAGTATGTTCTGTAGCGAGTAGAGGTTACATTGAGCGAAATTTCAGCCATCGTAGTGCCCTCAAAAGACCACACATGCTTTACCTGCTGACCTTGTAAGCCTTTAAGTTCACTAAAAAATGATAATGACTCCTCAAACTGACTTAAACGAATGTCAGCAGCAAACACATTAGTAGGCTCACGTCGGCTTACTTTTCGAGTAAGTACTGCACGGCTAATTTTACCCGTGTCTATTTGCGCGCCCAATGCCACACTTGCAACTTGCGCGGTAGGCGAAAAACCTTCAGTGCCACTCAATGCGCCATCATCGTTTTCTAGCTCTAAGAGTAAGTCGCTCTGATTGGCTAGCTCAGCTTCATTTTGAGCTTCTGCGATTTCTTCTTGTACTTCATTATCAATATTTGAGTTTAACTCTATATTGATGCTTTCGCTTTGATCAGTAACAATATCGTTGTTAGCTAATAAAACCGTATTATTATTTACAAGTTCGACTTCGCCTAGTGTTTTACTTGAGATGTTTTTTTGATTTTCGTTTTGCGCAGCTGACAACGGTTCGATACTCGTCTGCGTTATCTCCACAGACTCATCTGGGATATTGTTTACCGATAATTCTGGCTCAACATCCGTTACTTCATCGCTTGTCTGGTTCTCTGCGTTATTACTAAAACTTAAAAAGTGCTCTTGCTCATTTGGATGCTCGCCTTGTTCTGCACTGACTGACGTTGTTAAACCATACACAACAGCTGCAGAGGTCATTAATACCAACATAGCAATACTCACAATACGACGCCAATTCCACTCGTAGCTTACCGTTGGTAAGCTCTCTTGTAGTTCGCGTTTAACATTTGCTTTAATAACTATTTTTTGACTCATATTGACCTCAGCGATTCCAAAATTAACTTAAACGAGCAACCAACCATTGGCGAATAGCTTGCAATTCTTCTGCGCAAACTTGATGAGCCATTGGATATTCTTGCCAGCTTACATCCATGTTATGTGCTGTTAATACTTCAAACGCACTTTTACCTGCGCTATAAGGTACAACATTATCTTGACTACCATGCGCCATAAATACATTTAAATCGGTATGTTTTGCTTCATCAGCAAATTTTTGTGGCACACACATATAAGTAGAAAGCGCCATAACACCGCCAAGCTTTTGCTCAAAGCGCGGCGCTAAATGCAGCGACACAACACCACCTTGAGAAAAACCTGCTAAAATAATTTTATTAGCAGGTATGCCATTTGCTATTTCTGTGTTGATTAATTCTTCTACTTTAGCAGCCGAATCTCTCACACCTTGCTCATCAGCGCGTTTATCTAACTCTATAGATTTAATATCGTACCAAGAGCGCATTTCCATACCACCATTTATGGTGACCGGTTGTACTGGCGCATGCGGAAAAATAAACCGTATACCAAGCTCGCTTGGTAGGTTTAATTGCGGTGCTACTGGTGCAAAACCATCCCCAGAGTCGCCTAAGCCATGTAACCAAATAACGGTCGCTTTGTGCTCACCTTGGGCTGGGTATTCTACAAATTCTAAACTCATAGTGTTGATTGCCATTTAACTTCTTGGCCAGCTTGGCGCGTTGACGCTTCATTAATAAATGCCCAAAATTCTGCACCAGAGCGATTATCAATCCATAACCCATCGCGCATTTCAAAATGATGACCGTTAAACTTAGTCGCAACCCATACTTGATGAAGAGGTGCTTGCTTATTGATCACTATTTTACTTTTATCAGGAAAAATAATTTCTAAAATACCTTGTGCCGATTCATAATCTAAATCAGCTTCGCAATCATCAACCTGCTCTTCAATAGTGAACATAAGGGCTTCGGCTAATTGGTGATATTCGTGTTCAGTCATTGTTATTTCCTTTGCAGGCGAGCCGCCTAATATTGGGTACGTTTTAGCTTTAAAAGTATGCAGCTAGTGTAACAGGAATAAAATCATCCGCGAATAGCTGCATTTTTTAGATATTCTGTTACTCTGCGATTATAAAGCCAGCAACCGTATTAATCTAATGAAAGCGACACATACCTTACAATTAAAAAAACTATTAATAAGCACTGTACTGTTAAGCGCCTTAGCTGGCTGCGGACAAAGCGGTCCGTTATATTTACCAGAGCCACAAACAGAGCAAAACCAACCTCAAAATACAGCTCAGCCAGCCACTACCGCTGAGCAAGCCAAAGCACAGCAAAGTCAGGAGCAATAAATGGATTATTTTAATTACAAAAACAACCAATTATTTGCCGAAGACGTCAGTGTGGCAAGCATAGCGCAGCAATACGGTACGCCATGTTATGTTTACTCGCGTGCTACATTTGAGCGCCATTACTTAGCGTTTGCTAACGCCACTACAAATCACAAAAGCCTGGTATGTTACGCTGTAAAAGCAAACTCAAATATTGCCGTGCTTAATATATTAGCGCGCTTAGGTTCGGGTTTCGATATTGTATCCAAAGGCGAACTTGCGCGTGTAATTAAAGCAGGTGGCGACGCCTCTAAAGTGGTTTTTTCAGGCGTGGCTAAAACGTCTGACGAAATAGCGTATGCATTAAAGCTGGGTATTAAATGTTTTAACGTTGAATCAGCCTCTGAGCTTGAACGTATTTCTGAAGTGGCTTGCGAGCTTAACCTAGAAGCGCCTATTTCTATTCGCGTAAACCCCGATATAGATGCAAAAACACATCCGTATATTTCTACCGGTTTAAAAGAGAATAAATTTGGTATTGATATTCAAACAGCAGTGAGTGTTTATCAACAAGCAGCGGCTTTACCTGGTTTAAAAGTAATTGGTGTCGATTGTCATATTGGCTCTCAATTAACGCAAGTCAGACCTTTTTTAGAAGCCCTTGATAAACTAATGGCGCTTATTGATGAGCTAAAAACTAACGGTATTGAGCTAACTCATTTAGATATTGGTGGCGGTTTAGGCGTACCGTACAACAACGAGCAACCACCGCACCCAAGTGAATATGCAGCGCAAGTTACCGAGCGCTTAGCTAACTATAAACACCTTGAACTAATTTTTGAACCAGGGCGCGCTATTGCAGCTAACGCAGGTATTTTAGTTACTCAAGTTGAATTTATTAAACAAAACCAAGACAAATTTTTTGCCATTGTAGATGCTGGTATGAACGATATGCTTCGCCCTGCGCTTTATCAAGCGTGGCAAAAAATTATTCCGGTATCCGTGCGCAACGACGAAACACCGACTCACAACTTTGATATTGTGGGGCCGGTGTGCGAAACCGGCGACTTTTTAGGAAAAGACCGCGAACTTGCACTCAAACAAGGCGATTTACTCGCACAAAGAAGTGCGGGGGCATATGGTTTTACCATGAGCTCAAACTACAACTCGCGCCCGCGTGTTGCAGAAATAATGGTAGATGGTCAGCAGCATCACCTTATTCGCGAACGCGAAACTATTGAAAGCCTTTATCAAGGTGAGAAAGTTTTACCATAAACGTTTTTGTCTACTAGCTGCTCTGTGGCATGATTAGCACAGAGCAAAACCGAATTAGAGCGCTATGTTAGTTAATTTTTCCAAAATGCACGGCTTAGGCAACGACTTTGTTGTGATTGATAACATTACACAAAATGTTTTTTTGTCGCGAGATCAAATCAAAAAACTGGCAGATCGCCATTTTGGCATTGGCTTTGACCAATTACTGATGGTTGAAGCGCCGTACTCTCCCGATCTCGACTTTCATTATCGAATTTTTAATGCCGACGGTACCGAAGTAGAGCAATGCGGCAACGGCGCACGCTGTTTTGCCCGTTTTGTACGTATGAAAGGCCTTACTAACAAGCACAAAATTAGTGTATCGACCAAGTCGGGCAACTTAACGCTCTACATAGAAAAAGACGGTCAAGTAACGGTTAACATGGGCCATCCTAATTTTGAGCCAAGTAAAATCCCTTTAAAAGCCAGCAAGCGTGAGCTTACTTATATTATTAGAACGCAAGAGCACACGGTATTTAGTGGCGCGGTATCTATGGGTAATCCGCATTGTGTGCTGGAAGTTGACGATATCACTACCGCCCAAGTTGATATATTGGGTCCATTGCTTGAAAACCATGAACGCTTTCCGCAAAAAGCGAACATTGGCTTTATGCAGGTTGTATCGCAAGAGCACATTAAATTAAGAGTTTGGGAGCGCGGCGTTAACGAAACCCTAGCGTGTGGAACTGGCGCGTGTGCAGCAATGGTTATTGGTCATATTCAAAATAAATTATCAACAACCGTTCAAGTCGATTTGCCAGGTGGAAGTTTGCAAGTACGCTGGAGTGGCGAAGGTCACCCAGTACGTATGACAGGCCCAGCAGAGCATGTATTCGATGGACAAGTCGCGCTATGACCGAGCTAAATAAAGAGCAAGTTATTGATTACTTGCAGCAACACCCTGATTTTTTAATTCAGCATCCAGAACTACTAGTCCAACTTGAACTGCAGCAGCAAACTCAAGGTACAACATCGCTAGTACATATTCAACAACGCCAGCTACGCGAGCATAATACGCTTTTAAAAAACCAAATAGAGACCATGAGCCAACACGCAACTCAAAACGAGTTTGTTTATCGCTTATTTAGTCAATGTCATCGCCAGCTTTGGAGTAACTACGACTTCAATACATTAGCAAGTAACTTACAAAATATTATTTGCACAAACCCAACAATAAGCAATTGTAAATTATTAAAGTACAACAAAAATTATGATGAACTGATTGCTCACCGCCTAACTAATTCAAGCCATTATTTAGGCCGCATAGATCAACAAGAAAGCCTGTTGTTATTTAATGAAACAACACAATCAACGGCTATTTACTTAATTGGAGAGGCTGTAAACCCAATTGCCATATTGGCTTTTGGTAGCAATAATGCTAACCATTTTGAGCCCACACAAGATAATTTATTTGCTCTCGATTTTGTACGTTCATTACAACTACGTTTACTTGAACTAGCATGAGTGAAGACGCGCCTAACATTACCCAATTAAGCGACAATTGGCGCACACCCATAATGCTATTTAGCGACTATTTAAAGTTTGAAAAACAATATTCAGCGCACACAGTTAATCAATACGTAAGCCAGCTTAGCTTTGCAGCTCTTTATTTTAACAAATTATGTGATGACTGGTTTGGCGTGCAAGGCGAGCATATTCGCCGCTACAGCATGGCACTGCGTTCAAAACAATTAAGTGGCCGTACTATTAGCTTAAAGCTCAGCTGCATTCGCAGTTTGTATAAGTTTTTAAAAGCAAAAAACATTGCCGAGCAATCGCATTACCATAATCCGGCAGTGGGTATAAAAGGCCCTAAGTTTGCAAAGCCTTTACCTAAAAACCTCGATGTAGATCAAATGGCACGCTTGCTCGAAATACCCGACGACGAACCTCTCGCTATTAGAGATAAAGCAATGATGGAGTTGATGTATTCATCAGGGCTGCGTATAAGCGAGTTAGTTGGCGCTAACATGCAAGATATTAGCGCTGCCAATGGCGAAATTTTAGTGCGTGGTAAAGGCAATAAAGAGCGGTTAATTCCGGTGGGTAAAAAAGCGTTAGACGCATTAAAAAAATGGCTCACAATACGCCCTCAGTTTACAAAGCCCGATGAAATAGCCATTTTTTTAAGTAGCCAAAAAAATCGTATTTCGATTCGCCAAGTACGCCTGCGTATGCAAGAGTGGGGAATAAAACAAGGTATTAGCTCGCAGGTTCACCCGCATAAGCTGCGCCACTCGTTCGCGTCACATATTTTAGAATCATCTGGTGATTTACGCGCCGTGCAAGAATTACTAGGGCACAGCAGTTTGTCGGCTACACAAGTGTATACACATTTAGATTTTCAACATTTAGCCAAGGTGTACGACAACACTCACCCTCGTGCAAAAAAACGAACTGATTAGGTAAATAAAAATGATCCGATTTAATCGTGCTATTAAGCCATTTTCTGTCATGAGCTTTGATTTAGACGACACTCTTTACAACAATCACCCCATCATAAAAGCAGCGGTTAAAGCGCAGCAAGATTATTTAAATGCGCTCCCTAGCTACTTAGCCCAAGGCCCAAAATACTGGCAACAATGCCGCAATGAGGCCGTATTACAGTTACCTGAACTTGCTGATAACGTCACTAAATGGCGCCAACATACATTGCGCTTAGCCCTTTCTAAACTAGATTTGAATGAGGAAGAGGTAGAGCATCATGCCGATGCTGCCTACAACGCCTTTGCCGATGCGCGCAGTAAAATAGTGGTAACCGATGACGTACTAAAGCTGCTAGATAACTTAGCCCAGCACTTTACGCTGGTTGCTATAACTAATGGTAATGTTGAAATTGAACGCTTTAACTTACACAATAAATTTTCGCTTGTATTACAAGCCGGTATGCACGGTAAAGCAAAACCTCACAGCACCTTATTTGATAAAGCCGCCGAGCACTTAAACGTTGCTAAAAGTGAAATTTTACACATTGGCGATAGCCTAGATACCGACGTACAAGGCGCAAATAATGCCGGTTGCCAATCGGTATGGTTAAACGATCAAGACGCCAATTATGCTTATAAAGGGCTAGCTGATATTGAAATAGCCAATATTCATGCCCTAACGCACTTTATTAAATAATACCAATTGCATTAAATAAGAGGTCACAATGAGCCACTATACCAAGCCAATTACCTTGTTATTAATTGGCTCACTTAGCCTTAACGCTTATTTATTGTGGCCGCAGCCCGCGCCAACCAAAGTACAAAAAACGCAAGGTACTGAAAAAAGCATATCGCCTAAACAGCAAAATACGCTATTAAATACGGCAAAGCAGCAGTTTAAAAAACACCAATTTGAAGCCGCACTTAGTAGCTATCAACAACTCAAAAGCAGCAATCCAGAAATCGCAATAAACCTTTATTCATCGTGGCTAGTGCAGCTTAAAACATGGCTAAATAGCAATTTATTACTCAGCGAATCATTTCTCAATGCGCTATTAAATAACAACCCTTATAACGTAGAGTTACTTAATTTACAGGTTGAGTATTTAATAAATAGCGAGCAAACACAAAATGCCATTATTGCTTTATTTGAGCTTAATTTATTACTGCCTGCTGATCAGCAAAGTAACGTAAATACACGTTTAAATACGCTCACTCAAAACGAATTACACACATTAACTGAGCAACAAAATTGGCAAGCTATTATTGAGCAAACACAAATTTGGCTCGACTATAAAAGCGAAAACGCACAGTTTTTATATCCGCTTGCGTATGCCTACTATCAGCAAGGTGATTTAATTAGCGCACAAGCAACCCTTGATCGAATGCCAAACCAGCACAATCTGAAAAGCCAAGTGCAAACACTGCAAGCTATGATCAATAAAGCACAATCGCAAGACGACTTCGTTGCTTTAACGCCTTACGGCGCGCACTACTTAATAAACACCGAAATAAATAATAATCTATCGACCGAATTAATGATTGATACAGGCGCAAGCATAACCTCGCTACCTACTAGTATAATTGAGCAAATTTCGCCACAACCCTTATATTTAGGCGATGTAACGGTCAACACAGCTAATGGTCAAATTGTTGTAAAGCGTTATCAAATTGAATCGTTTAGAGTGGGCTCGCAAATTATTTATGGTTTTGAAGTGTTGAGCATTGAAAACACACGTGGGCAAGGTTTGCTAGGAATGAACTTTTTATCGCGATTTAAATTCAATATAAATCAGCAAACAGATGAGCTAGAGTTGAGCGCTAAATAATTAAAAATCCAAAGGTAACACATGACACTAAATAACTATTTAAAAGCACTTGCTGAAAACCCAAAAAGTATTCAATTTACCGATACAATGGCGGTGATAGAAGCAAATTACGACTTTACTGCATGTGGCTTTAATAACCATGGATTACTTAGCGCTGCGAGTGAGAACAACGGCTCGTGTAAAATTTTTGCGTTTGCTAAATTAAACGATTTAAGTAAACAAAATACGTTGGATTGTTTTGGTAAGTTTTACCGAGAAGACGTGCTGCAAAACCCTAAAGGGGATGATCACATGAACATTCGCACGTTTATGTTAGCACCAGAGGCAACACCTTTTTTAGGTATTACCTTTGAAGGCAAGCCACTAAAAGAAAAATAGCCAACAAAAATTAAAGTGGCTTTTCCATAAAGTAACGCGTACCTGAGCGTGGGTAATTATTAAGTTGATACTTAACACTATACCCGCGCTTTTCATAAAAGGGTTTTGCTTGAAAATCAAGTGTATCAAGCTGAGCAGTTGTAGCACCTAGCTCAATAGCAGCTTGTTCAAGTGCCGTTAGCAGTTTATCTGCAAGCCCTTTACCTCGCGCAATATCGCTACACCAAAGCCAGTTAATCATTAGCCAATTACCAAACACACACCCACTAATACCGGCAACAAGCTCGCCTTGCTCATCAGTAAATTTATAGCCTAGTGGCAGCCTTTGCGCATCAAAATGCTGGGCGTTAAATTCAACCATTTGCGCGCGAAGCGCTACGTTTAACGCATCAGTATTATCTGCTGTTAATTGATACATGTGCCGCCCTTAAAGAGCTGATACTAGCAAACTAGCTCAATCAAAACAGATTATTTTTTCCAAATGGGACTTCAAGCATATTACTGGCTGTTTTTTCGGGTTGACCGCACATTTCATCGTAAGCACTTGTATGGCGTAGCATCATTTGTGCATAGGCTATTTTTTCAAAACGCTTTTGAATATGCAGTGGGCTTAGTGCTTTTATAAACTCACCATTTTCCTCTGTCACATAGTATTCGACATTATTTATAATTACAGAGACTTGGTATAATGCCATTTCAAGAGAATGCGCAACCACCTTTTGTAATGGCTCATGTTTTTTTAATTCTGAGAATTTCATACCCATAACAACCACCTTTTTTAAAAGTAACCTCATAGATACGCAGCTTTGCTATAATCGCGATCAAATTTTTATTAGCCGCTGGCGTCACACGTTATGATCACAAAAATCCGACTCGCTAAATATATTGCCCATGCAGGTATTTGCTCTCGTAAACAAGCATCGCGGTTAATTGATGAAGGTGTTGTGACTGTAAATAATCGCCCAGCGAATCATATTGATCACGTTGATGAGCAAGACACAATAATAGTGAACGAAAAAGAAATTAAAGGCGCGGCCGATTTAGTTTATTTTGCGTATCACAAGCCGGTAGGCATTGACTGCAAATTAAATATTGATGACCCTGTCAGCCTTATTCACCATTTGCCTACACTTACCCGTGTTTACCCTATTGGTCGCCTTGATAAAGACTCTCGTGGTTTGCTTATTTTGACCAACGATGGGGGTTTTTGTAACCAACTAATACATCCTGATTTCCACCAGCCTAAACATTATTTAGTCACCGTAAATAAGCCTTTAGACGATGCTTTTTGTGACAAAATGGCAGCAGGCGTACCCGTTGATAAACACATAACCCTGCCTTGTGAAGTAAATAAAATAGCCAGTAATCAGTTTAGTATTGTTTTAAAACAAGGGCTAAACAGGCAAATACGTAAAATGGCGCATTACTGCGGATACAAAGTTATTGATTTATATAGATCGCAATTTAGTGACCTCACCCTTTCAAAACTAAACCTACCTGAAAACCAATATATACAAATTAATAAAACCGACATTTCAAAAATCTAATACCAAGTCACTTAACTACATCTCAAAAAGTTAAAAATAAACTTGCAAAAATAGATTACAGGTGTAGTCTTAAATTAAAGATTACATTTGTAGGCAATAGCATGATTGAATTATCAAAAGCAGAGTTTGACGTGCTCGACGCACTTTGGATTAACTACCCCGCTACCGCGAGCCAAATAATTGAGCGCTTAAGCGACGATAAGCAATGGCACGAAAAAACCATTAAAACCCTGCTAGGTCGACTAGTAAAAAAAGGCGCACTTACATTTGAAAAAGAAGGTCGCCAGTATATTTATACTCCCTGTATGGAGCGCGCCGACTACACCCTAAAAGAAAGCCAAAACTTTGTTGAGCGATTTTTTAGTGGGCGTATTGCGCCACTTGTGAGTGGCTTTGCTAAATCGGAGCAGCTTTCTCAGCAAGATATAAACGAGCTTAAAAAAGTTATAGATGACTGGGAAAAAAACCAAAAGTAAGGGATTAACATGGTTATTCAAACTGGGTTTAATTGGTTGATTGAGCAGCAACTACTATTAAGTATTTTGTTTTGTGGATTTATTTTACTCGAGCGATTTGGTTTAAAAGCCCTTGGCTCGCGATTTGTATATAAATTAGCATGGCTATTACCTGCAGCATTGGTGATTGCTAATTTACCAAACGCAATTAAACCACTGCAAAACAGTAATATTAGTCACTACTTAATCACCCCCAACCAACCTTTTACAAACGAGGTAGGTATTAGCTGGGCGCTCATGTATCTACTTATTACCGCAGGGTTATTAATAGCTAGTTTTATTACACATACCCGTTTTGTTAAAAGCCTGCAGTTAACTGAGTTAACCCAATTTGAAGGCACTCTTACCGCTGGTGTTAATGCCTATACCAGCCAATATGTGGCCACGCCAATGGTGATCGGGATTTTAAACAGCAAGCTAGTGTTACCGAGTAACCACAATACCCAGTTTGATAAAGCCACATTAGCGCTTATTTTAGAGCACGAAAACGTACACATTAAACGCAAAGACAACCTAACAAACGCACTTATATTACTGCCTACTATTTTACTTTGGTTTAACCCACTAGCTTGGGCTTGTTACGCAAGCATGCGCCGACTACAAGAGCTGACTTGTGATGAACGGGTACTTGCCAATAAAACCACACAACAACACATTTTATACAGCAAAGCCTTAATAAGCTGTGCGGCAAATGCGCCCACAGGACTTATGGCTTATTCACACTACGGAGATAAAAAAACCATGTTACAACGACTTACTAATATAAAACACAGCGGAAAACATTCAAAGTTTGCTAAAGGTGGCTTATTACTTGTTGCAGCAAGTATGCTAAGTGGATTGGCGATTGCAAAGCAACCAGAGGCAATGACTAAAGAGGATCACATTTCACCGACAATGCGTATTGAACCCCTTTATCCGAAACAAGCAGCTCAACAAGGCATCAGTGGCTCAGTGGTATTAAAGTACGATATAACTCCCAATGGTGAAACCGCTAATGTTTCTGTTGTTAGTGCAAAGCCTGAAGCCATATTTGACCGTGAAGCTAAAAAGGCGCTAAGACAGTGGCAATATAAACCCTCATCAATGGGTTATCAAAACGTACTTGTACAGCTCGATTTTGCAATAAACAATGAAGTTGCTAATACCGATTTAATAGAGCGAATTAAAGTATCGCACTAACTTTATTAGATTTTTCAAGACTACAAAGCAAGCGCCCTTTTAGGCTGCTTGCTTTGTGGTTTTACGCTATAAAGCTATAAGCTCACCACAATCATGGCAATGGCTGACCCCAAACCAATAAACCACATAATTGAGCGAATAATATCAAGATTTAAGTAATAAAAAACACAAAATAAAACACGTGCAATAATATGTGTCATGGCAAGGGTTTCAGTCACTGCATTTGCATTGTTAGTACCTAAAACTATCGCAAGCGCGACCGCAAAAACAGCTAGCGACTCAAAGCAATTTTGATGAGCTGCCAAAGCACGTGCTCCCAAACCGGTTAATTGAGTTTGTTGTTGTCGAGGATGTTTATTATCGTATCCGCCGAGTTTATTTAACTCAATTACGGCAGGGATTCTAGCAATGTATGGCATTAATACAGCCAATAAAGCACAAACAATTAAAATAGTCATAGTGGTATTCTGAGTTATTGTTAATTAGATAAAATAACACAACCAATGTAAAAAAGCCGCCAGATGCGTTTTATGGCAAACTCTAGCGGCTAGCAATAACATCAGGCTTACTATAACTAAATTTATCTTCAATCTTGTGCGACATAATGTCGCAGATGATGAATATTCAACATCACGGTTAATGCATCGCTTTACATCACAAAGCTTGTTAACTTTACTGCCTTACATTTTAACGATGACGACCATGACCTGGATATTTTTCACTTTTTTAGCCGCCTTCATGCAAGCATGGCGTAATGCCCTGCAAAGTAAATTAAGTAACGATGTGAGTGTGGCTGGCGTAACCCTCTCCCGCTTTATTATCGCAGGCCCTATTGCTGGCGTGTATTTATATGGTTTGTATCAATATCAAGATACCGCCATGCCTACGTTTAATAATGCCTTTTGGGCATTTATTGTAGGCGCAAGTGTGATGCAAATGCTTGCCACTGGTTTAATGGTTAAGTTATTTAAAATGAATAATTACGCCGTAGGTGCTGGGCTTGCCAAAAGCGAGGCGTTAGTAGCTGCCATTTTAGGTGTATTATTTTTTGGCTCGGCACTTTCTTTACTCGGTTGGCTTGGTGTGTTTTTTGGCGCTGTTGCCGTATTGCTACTCAGCGGCATAACAAGCGTTAAACACTTTAATGCTAAAACGGCATTACTAGGACTTTCTTGTGGTACTTGCTTTGCACTTACATCCCTGTGGGTACGAGAAGCGAGTTTAAACTCAGGATTACTATTTCCTCACTCAGCAGCTTGGGTTTTGCTGTTTGTAATTAGCCTACAAACACTAATACTACTGGGCTATTTATTATTAAAAGAGCCGCAAACACTTAGTAAACTGTGGCAATACAAAGGTACTACAGCCGCAATTAGTGTTTTTAGTTGTATCGGCTCTATTGGCTGGTTTAGTGCAATGAGCTTACAACATGTTGCTTACGTTAAAACACTTGGACAGGTTGAAGTATTTTTTACTATGTTAATTGCCGTACTTTGGTTAAAGCAGCCACTTAAAAAACAAGATACTGCAGGCTTAATACTCATAGCCATTGCCGCTGTTTTGGTTATGTTGCCGAATTAAGGGCATAAAAAAGCGCAGGCTTTTATACCTGCGCTGTTATAATTTTTTATAGCTTTAAGAACTGATTCTAAGAGCTGATTTTTAGTGTTATCACACCACTAATAATCATTAATACTCCCGCAATACGACCAAACGTTGCGGCATCGTTATAAAACAATATGCCGACTAAAAACGTACCGGCAGCGCCAATACCTGTCCATACGGCGTATGATGTGCCCATTGATATTTGCTTTTGGGCAAGCCACAACATAAAGCCACTAGCGACCATAAATGTAATAGCTATTGCGATGCCTTGCCACCGGGTTTCTGGGTTTTGCGATATTTTTAAACCTATCGGCCAGCCAATTTCAAGTAACCCAGCAATAATTAAGTACACCCACGCCATTAAACGTCTCTCTTTTTCAAAATAACTTCATATAAATCTTCGCGGCGATCTTTTAAGTTACGCACAGTGCCTTCGCTGTGAAGAATTTTAAGTTTATCCATATCAAGATCGCTAAATAATAGCATTTCGGTGTTTGGCGTGGCTTCGTTAAGTGTTGCATCGTGCGGGAACGAAAAGTCCGATGGCGTTAATACAGCTGATTGCGAATACTGCACATCAAGGCTTTCTACTTGTGGTAAGTTACCTACCGAGCCTGCAATAACAACATAACATTCGTTTTCTATTGCACGCGCTTGTGCACAATGGCGCACACGTAAATAACTATTTTTGGTATCGGTCCAAAATGGCACAAACAAAATATCTAAACCTTGTTTGGCCAATATGCGTGAAAGCTCAGGAAACTCTACGTCATAACAAATTTGAATACCTACACGACCGGCATCGGTATCAAACACGGCAATTTTATCGCCGCCTTGAATAACCCAATCGTTTTGCTCATGCGGGGTAATATGTATTTTACGTTGCTCGTCTATTTTACCGCTGCGGTGGCATAAATAGCTCACATTATAAATTTTATCATCTTCGGCAAGTGGCATAGAGCCGGTAATAATATTGGCGTTGTATTCTATTGCCATACGCGACATCGCGTTTTTAAACGTTTCGGTGTATTCAGCTAAATAACGAATTGCTTCAGTTTGGTTGCTTTGATTTCCTAAGCCCATTAATGGCGCATTAAAAAACTCAGGGAAGAGTATAAAATCACTTTTGTAGTCAGATACGGTATCTACAAAGTATTCAACCTGCTTTAGCATTTCTTCAACCGATTCAACACAACGCATTTGCCATTGCACGGCACCTACACGCACAATTGATTTAGTTGACTCAAGTACCGTGTCGGTTGGTTCATACATAATGTTATTCCACTCAAGTAAAGTGGCGTAACCAACTGACTCTTGATCCTCTGGTAAATACTTTTTAAGTAAACGCTTTACCTGAAAATCGTTAGATAGCTGAAAGCTTAAAATAGGATCGTATAGCTCTCTCTGATCTACTTTTGCAATGTATTCCATTGGCGTCATTTCACTGCTGTGATTGTAATAACGTGGAATACGACCACCCGCTAAAATAGCGCGTAGGTTATATTGGCGGCACAGTTCTTTACGGGCATCATAAAGGCGACGACCTAAACGCATGCCTCTGTGAGTTTCGCTAATGGCAACATCTAAGCCATATAGTGCATCGCCGTCGGTATCGCTAAATACACGGTCGTGACCATCTGCAATGTCTTCGTAGGTATGCGGGTTTGAAAAACGTGTGTAATCAACTTGTACGCTCAGCGCTAAGCCCACCAGCACGCCGTCATCTACAATACCTATTTGCCCTTCAGGAAATTGGTCTATTAACCTAAAAATGGTATGACTTGGCCACGCACCACCTAAGTCGGGATACGCTTGATCCATCAAGGTCTTAATTTGCGGATATTGCTCTCTGGTTAAGTTACAAATTTCAAGATGGGTTTTTTCTGCCGACATACACAACTCCTTTAGGCATAAGAAAATAAAAGCCGAATGCACGCTCGATTAAATCAAGAATACACTCAGCTTTGTATCATGTTTTTTACTTTAGATGTACTACTTTAAACTGCGATAAAAAAGTGTGGTTACTTTCTCTTTTGGTAACCAGCCTGCGTATTCAAGATTCAGCTCAGCCAATGGATCGGCTTTAAGTACTTGCTCTAAGCTTGCATTATTTTGCATTGCTTTTAGCATTACGTCTTTCGCGTTTTGAACTAGCTTACCATACGCTATCAGTCCTGAACGGTCACTTACCTTACCGTGTCCTGGTATTACTTTAGTGTTGTCGTCGATTTGTTTAACTACATCGTCTACTGCCGCTAAAATACCATCAACGCTGCCGCCGCTATCTACATCAACAAACGGTAAGCTGCCAAAATTAAAGTAAATGTCGCCCATGTGCACTATGTTGTCGTTACTGAAAAAGATAACTGAGTCGCCATCGGTGTGTGCATGTTCGTAATGCACTACATGCGCGTGTTCGTTATTAAAATGCAGTTTTAAATCGTGACCAAAGCTAATGCGGGGTAAAAAATCGGACCCTTCTCCATGCTTTTCTTTTAAGCGTTTATGTACGTTGTCGTGCGCTATAACGTGCGCGCCCGCTTTAGCAAAGTTCTCGTTGCCACCGGTATGATCGCCATGATGGTGCGTATTAATAACAAACTCTGCGCTACCTGGTTTTAAATCGCTAATCGTTTTTTTAATATCATCTGAGAGTTTGGCAAACTGATCATCAATAATATAAATGCCGTCATCACCTACACTTGCTGCAATATTACCGCCTTGCCCAAATAATACGTATACATGGTCACTTAATTTTTGTGCTGTTACTGGACCCTCATCGGCTTGCGCTGATGTGCTTAGTAATAAACCTGTTATTAATGCGGGTAGTATTTTTTTCATTCTAGTTCTCTGTTGTATGAATTAATTAATATAGAACGTGTTTAGCTATACTTTAGTTCATTGCGTAGGCTTTATTACTATTTGATGTATTAATTCTTGCGGCAATAAAGATGTATGCTTGCCCTCAACGTAATCACTAAAACCCGCTCTATAAAATTCAGATAATGGATGCCCCGATTGCCCACCAGGAATAGCCATAATTGCATGCTCTAAATGCCCAGGTTGAGCAATAAAGCGTTGCGATGCGCCAAAACTACGCCCTTGTACAGCAGGCATGTAACTATCACCAAAACCCGTAGCTGTAGGCATATTTAATAACTTAGCAAGTAACGGCATTTGCTTTGCAAATGGATGCTCTATCACTAACTCATTTACCTTGCCCCACTGCCAGCTTTGTACGTTATTGCCAAATTGTTCTGTAAGCTTAGTGATAGTTTGGCTAAATGCACCGTGTAATTGTGCATCCCAGCTCTTAAATTGTGGGTTTATCCATGTGTTGGGTTTGTTGTTAATAAGCTGCCAAACTGCGGGCTCTAAATCTCGTTTTACGTATTTAAGTGTGCCTTGTTGTTTATTTAATTCGTCTTCCATATTACTAAATAAAATATTAATCACTTCATCGCGGTAGCGCTTAACTAAGGTATACCCTATGGAGTTTGAACATGCACATTGCTGCCAATTTTCGAGTGCTGTTATATATTGCTGATTTTTAGTTGTATCGGTTTTTAATTGCTTTAATAGCAGAGCATGCCAAGGCATTAAAAAGCGAGCTTGATTATCAAGTTGTAATGCGTAAAAGTCGCTCTCAGCAAATGTTTGTTTTTCAAATAATCTATCGCGAATTTGACTTGAACGCGCACCGAGTGCATAACCACCATTACCAAAACGCGCGTTATCTTCAGCCGATACCACGCGAGAATTACCAGTCCATAATCGCCCACTTTGTGGATTTTTAACAAAGGGCCGTTGTAATTCGTTTTGCTGCCAAAGCGCTGAGTAGTCGTCGGCATTTACACCAAGTTCGCTAGGCGTTTTACGAGCCGGTATACCGCCCATGTTTTTCCACGCTGCGCTACCTAGGCTATCTACCACCATTAAATTTTGCACCGGAATGCCCACATCGCTAGCAACAGCAAGTGCATCATCTACATTTTTGGCTTGCTCTAATTTTAATAACTGCATATTAACGGCATAAGGTTGATGTGCGGCCCAGCTCAATGCATAAGGTTTTTCGTTAATGTATTTTACAGGGCCGTATTCACTGAGTATTAATGAGTAGTTTTCGACCTCCCCATCGGGTAATGCAATCGACTCATCAACTTGCCATGTTTTACTGTCATCATTTAAGGCAATCCAATCGGCTGTATCTAAATAGCCATTCGTAAATCCCCATGCAATATTATTGTTTGTGCCCACTACAATGGCAGGTGCGCCTGGCAGCGATACACCAGTTACTTGGGTAGGCGCTCCATTTTGCATGTAATTTAGCTGTGTTCTGTACCAAATTACAGGCACTGCCATCGATAAATGCATATCATCCGACACCATACCAGCGCCTGTTTTAGTAAGCGTTCCCGTAACAGCCCAGTTATTACTGCCGCGCTCTTGATTGGCTTCAATACTTTTAACTGTGTGTTGTGTTTGAGTTGGCAAAGTAGGTATGCCGCCGCTATAAGGCGCTAATCTACTGCCATTAAGCGCGGCTTGGTACTTACTCGGCTGCGTTAAAAAATCAACCATTTGCTTTGTGTACGCTTGCTCAATTTGAATGAGTGCTTGGTCGCGCTCAAATGTGGCGCTTTGTAAATCTAGGTACATGCTAAATATCACAAGTAGGCTGTCCTCACTTTGCCATGGCTTTTGTGCTGCACCTGTTAGTAAATATTCAAAGCTTGAATACCCTACTTGCGCTAAACCTTCGTTTACACCTTGAGCGTAACGTTTAAGTAATTGCTTATCTGCCTCTGGCAGCGTTTGTAAAATAATTTGGCTGCGTTTACGCAATTGATGAAAGCGCATTTTTTTGTCGAGCCCCAGCGCTGCTTCGCCAAATAATTCACTTAGCTCGCCTGCTGCATTACGCCTTAATAAATCCATTTGAAAAAATCGGTCTTGCCCGTGTGCATAACCTAAACCATAGGCAGCGTCGTTTCGGCTATTGGCGTTTATTACTACTTGCCCTAATACATCGCGCGAAATTTTTACAGGCTCTACTACCGCGTTACTACGCCCGCTTCCGTCAAGAGCCGGTAAACTTAAACTAAGTACGCCATAAACAACGGCGGTACTCGCCAACCCTAAAATAACAGTCAATAACAGTAACCATTTGATTAATTTAAACATCGGCCTTTCCTTTGATAATTTTCACCAAGCGTTGAGAGCATATAATAACCACAGTTTTATTAAATAATAATGTTCTTGCTCGCAAAGGGTGAAATAAACATCAAAATCCACGATAATGTCAGCTCCACACATCGTGCAGAACTAGTTGAGATCAATATGACTGAAAAAACATTTATCAAAGGTAAAGACCGCGACCTAGAATCGTCAATCTCTACCATGCAAAACAAGCTTAAAGCCCTAAACATTAATGTTGAAGAAGCGCTTTGGCTTAACCCTGTAGCTAACTGTTATTCGGTTCATATAAAAGACAGTGACTGCGGTGTTATGTTTACCAATGGTAAAGGCGCAACCGACAAAGCCTCTATTGCCTCAGCACTTGGTGAATACTTTGAGCGTTTAAGCTGTAACTACTTTTTTGCAGACTTTTACCTAGGTGAAGAATTTGCTAATGGCGAATTTACTCATTACCCAAGTGAAAAATGGTTTGAAGTTGAAGGCGATGAAGTACCACAAGGCATTATGGATGAGAGCTTATGGGATTACTTTGACCCAGAGCGTGAGCTGAACGCATCACACCTTTTTGATTTTAACTCAGGCAATATTGATCGTGGCATTTGTACCCTGCCCTACACTCGCCAACGCGATAACCAAGACGTATACATCCCGGTAAACGTTATTGGTAATATTTTTGTATCTAACGGTATGAGCGCAGGTAACACGAAATTTGAAGCGCGCGTACAAGGTTTATCAGAAGTATTTGAGCGCGCGATTAAAAACCGCATCATCGCCGAAGGCATTTGTTTACCAATCGTGCCTGAAGACGTTGTTAAGCAATACCCTAAAATTCACGAAGCGTGTGAAGAACTTCGCAGCCATGGCTTTCATTTACGTATTGCCGATGCATCACTTGGGGGCAAATACCCTGTAATGAGCGTAACGCTTATTAACCCAACAGATGGCTCTGTATTTGCTTCTTTTGGTGCTCACCCATCATTTGAAGTTGCGCTTGAACGTACCGTTACCGAGTTACTACAAGGTCGTCGTCTTGATCAGCTAGATGTATTCCAACCTGCAACATTTGATAACGATGAAGTAGCAACACCAGAGAACATTGAACTGCACTTTATTGATTCAAGCGGTTTGATTTCGCATGATTTCTTCCGTGTAAAACCTGACTTTGAATTTGTACACTGGGACTTTAGCGGCACAACAGAGCAAGAATATAACTTCTGTACTGACCTGATTCACAGCATGGATCATGATATCTACATCATGGATTACACGCATCTAAACGTATACGCATGTCGTATTTTAGTACCGGGCATGTCAGACATTTACCCTGTTGATGAGCTCATTTGGCGCAACAACAACGAAGGCGCTAAATTCCGCGAAACCTTCTTATCGCTTGATCAGTACGATGCAGAGCAATGGATGGACATTTACGACAGCCTTGAAGAAGCAGGCCACAGCGATATTATCCGCGCCGCAGAATTTATTGGCCTTGCAACCGATGCCGACACACCATGGCACACACTGCGCATTGGTGAGCTTAAAGCACATCTATGTTTAGCTGCAGGCAGCGAAGAAGCCATTGATTGGGTTGACTGGATACTTCATACAGGCCAAGTAAACGAAGAGGCAATGCGCCACTTCCGCTGTTTAAAAGCGATTCTTGAAATTAAATACGATGACGAGCGCGAATACGCCGATTACCAAGATGCACTAGGCTTAATGTTTGGTGCTAATAATGTAGCCCTGGCTATAGAAATTGCCGAAGGTGAAAAGCAGTTTAACGGTTTAACTTTTCCTGGTTTATCGCTTGAAGGCTTTAAAAAGCATGCGGCGCTACTTGATGGTTACCGCAAGCTACATGTAGCAAAGCAAAATCATTGGGCACGTGAAGTTAGCGATTCGTAACTCGCTAAACTACTAATTATAAAAAATAAACGGCGTATTTAAGGGCATGTTGACCTTTCAGGATTAATTTTTTAACCTCGAAAGACCAACAGGCTCTAGCGCTGTTTTCATTTTCGTAATAAATTAGCTATAGTTAATTTGCCTTAATTAACGCCAACATGCAGCTAATGCCACCATCGATTAATAATAAAAAAACGAATGTTCATAACTTTAAGCTGACCTTTTGGCTATCGCTTACATTAACTGTATTGGTTTGTGTGGTACTTGAGCGTATTAACTATAATCGAGCAAAAGACGCCCATCGATTGCAAATCCTCTCCGAAGTAAGCACCTATCGCGCCCAGCTTGAATCGACTTTAGTTTCTAATATCCAACTAGTGCGTGGCTTAGGTGTTGCTGTAGCCGTAGAGCCAAACTTAGAGCAAGAACGCTTTGCACAGATTGCCGCCCCTCTTTTCAATACCTCAAAAGAACTGCGTAATATTGGCGGCGCCCCAAATATGGTTATTCAAATGACTTATCCTTTAAAAGGAAATGAAAAAGCGATAGGTCTTAATTTTTTAAATAACAAAAATCAACGTGCAGATGCAATTAGAGCCCGCGACACAAACACGATCATCATGGCTGGGCCACTCACTTTAGTGCAAGGAGGTGAGGCATTAATAGCCAGAGTCCCTGTATACACCCCTCCTAAAAATGAATTTTGGGGTTTGTTATCAGTTGTGCTCGATATTCAAAAAATTTATACCAACTCTGGAATCTATGAACTTGAAAAGGAGTATCTCGTTGCCATACAAGGTCGCAATGGTTTAGGTAAAAAGGGGGAGTTTTTTTATGGGAACTCAAATATTATTGAACAAAACCCTCTTGAATTCACTTTGAACTTCCAAGGTGGAAGCTGGCAACTATACGTTACCCCAAAGCTCGGTTGGAATCCGCCTCATTCAGCTATTTGGCCATTGCGTTTGGCTATTATTATTATTTGTGGATTACTGACTTGGGCGTTTTTATTCTTTTTAAAAATGCTTAATCGCCAACAACAAAACGAGAAAATGCTCGAAACAATGAGTGATTTAGCACAAATCGGCGCATGGTCATTTAATTTAGAAACTCAGCAAGTGTATTGGTCAGATATGACCAAAAAAATATTCAAATACCCATTAAATACCCAACCTAAGTGGCCAATAGATTTGAGCTACTTTAAAAAAGGCACGAGCAGAGAAACCATTAAACCTTTGATTGAACGTGCTATAAAACTCGGCGAAAAATACGAAGTTGAGCTGGAGGTAATGAATGCAGAAGGAGAGTCAATTTGGGTGCTTGTGCATGGTGAGGCAGAGCAAAAAAACGGACGATGTGTAAGAATTTTTGGATCATTGCAGAATATAGATACCCGAAAAAAAGTTGAATTAGAAAGTAGCTCTATAGCGTTGCATAACGAAATTTTAGCCTCGCTTACTATAAATAAATTAATTTTAAACGGCCAGCTAAGCCAATCCAAGGACATAATTACACAATCTATTTGCCAAGCATTTCAAATTGAGCGCGCCAGCATACGGTTTTTTGATAAAGGCAAAAGCCAACTAATTCCATTTGCCGTGCACAGTGAATTGAACTCAGCAGATAAAATAGAGTTACTTTGGCTTAGGAAAAACCTCCCGGACTTTTTTAATACTATTGACCATCAAGCTGTATTTAATGCTTCTGATGTTTTACAAAATTCAACCTTGGCGCCCCTCTCCACACATTATTCATTGCCGTTAGAGATCAAATCTATGCTGTGTGTAATTATACCTGCAGGCAGTGGTGTATTGGGTATTATTTGTGCTGAGCAATGTAGAATTAAACGTAATTGGACTAAAAATGAGGAAAGTTTTTTAATCGCTGTCGCCGCATTGATAGGTAGCCTACATTCTAGCCAGCAACGTATTGAAACTGAACAAGAGCTAGTAACGGCTAAAGAAACAGCAGAACAAGCAGTTGCCGCAAAAAGTGAGTTTTTAGCGAGTATGAGTCACGAAATTCGCACCCCAATGAACGGCGTGCTCGGAATGTTAAATATAATAAAGCAAACAAAATTAGATCAACAACAAGAACACCATATAGAGTTAGCCCAATCTTCTGCTCAATCATTACTTAATATAATTAATGACATTTTAGACTTTTCAAAAATAGAAGCCGGTAAACTCGATATCGACAATGTACAATTTAACTTACCTAAATTATTAGGTGAGGTGGTTGAATCGTTCGCCTTAAAAGTAGAGCAAAACAATACCAAGCTTATTTTAGATGCCACTCAAATTACAGTCAGCGAAATAATTAGCGACCCAAACAGGCTACGTCAAATTTTAAATAACTTGATCGGTAACGCTGTTAAATTCACCTTAAATGGTGAAGTAATAATTGTGGCAAAAATAAATGACACAACCAACGGTTCATTTTTACAATGCTCTATTATTGATACTGGTATTGGTATCGACTTTAAAAAACAAGCGACATTGTTTAACTCCTTTACACAGGCAGATGCCTCAACAACGCGTCAGTTTGGTGGTACAGGATTAGGCCTTGCGATAGTAAAACAGCTTTGTGAACTCATGAACGGAGAGGTTAGTGTAACCAGCGTGAAAGGCCAAGGCAGCACTTTTTCTTTCACAATAAAGATACAACCTCGACTCAGTAAAGAGCAAGATCTACCGAGTCATTTAATTAAAGATAAGCATATTTTAATAATTGATGAATGCAGCTTAAATGCTAATACAGCAAGTAAGCAGCTCTCTGTTTGGGGCGCTAGTGTAGATTGCATCAATGACTATCAACAAATATTGAATTACTCACATAATGAGGTTCAAAATACTGATGCCATTTTAATTGATTACTACTTTTTTGAAAAAGCGTCGCCAGAATGCATTACTGCTCTAAAAGGATTTATAAATATACAAGGCTGTAAATTAGTAATAATGGCACCTATGAGCTACTCAAAAGAGGAATCAAAGCTAGCGATAAAGATTGATTGTATGATTTTCAAACCGCTAACGCCTTCTGATTTATTTGATTCACTCACTAATGATCAGTTTATAGAACTACAACAAAAGCAAGCTCAGTTGCAAAACAAACTCACAAAAATGGTCGCTACTAACTTTTCTCAACCACAAATTTTATTAGTGGAAGATAATAAAGTAAACCAAGTAGTCGCCTCAGCGTTATTAAAACAGGCTGGAGTGAGCTTTGATATTGCACAAAATGGGTTTGAGGCAATTGTTAAGCTCAATACAAAGCAAGGCGAGCCTTATGAGCTTATTTTAATGGACTGCCAGATGCCAGAAATGGACGGTTATCAGGCAACACAAGCGATAAGAAAAGGCGATGCAGGTAAGTATAATAAAAATATTACTATAATAGCCTTAACCGCAAATGCTATGCAGGGCGATAAAGATAAATGCCTTGCCGCTGGAATGGACGACTATTTGAGTAAACCTCTCGATCTAGCCGCTTTACAACCTAAACTTAGCCAATGGCTTGATACCCAATAAAAGTGTAAGCTAATAAAATACGCTTACTAATTTGAGATTATTTATGCAGTTATCAGCAAATCAACAACGTGTTATTGGTTGCTTACTAGAAAAGCAAAGTACGACGCCAGAGCATTATCCGCTATCGTTAAATGGCCTTACAAATGCATGTAATCAAAAGTCTAATCGCGATCCTGTTGTAAATTTCACTGAAAACGACGTACAAAATATACTTGATGAACTAATCGAACTGCGTTTGGTTACAATAGACGAAGGCCTTTCTGGTCGCGTAAATAAATACGACCATCGTTTTTGTAATACTGAATTTAGTAATTTACAATTTTCACAGCAACAGCGCGCTATTGTTTGTTTACTGCTATTACGCGGCGCACAGACACCAGGAGAGCTGAGAACTCGAAGTACTCGACTTGCTGAGTTTAATAATGTAAACGAAGTAGAGAGTGCACTAAATGAGCTTATTGAAAATGATTACGTAATAAAGTTAGAACGAGAACCTGGTAAGCGAGAAAGTCGCTATATACATCAGCTCGCAGACCAGCAAACTAACTTAACAAATAATACTCATGAGCCAAAAGTTAATGCACTTAAAAATAGTGAGTTAGACGAACTACTCGCAGAAGTTGAGCAACTAAAAACAGAACTACGTCAGATTAAAGCCCATTTAGGGCTTTAATTATTAAACGCTTAATCACATAATAAGTTTATATAAGACTATAGGAGCTGGCCATGCGCGCCGAAATTATGGCTGAAATGAAAGTTCAGCCAACAATTGATATAAACGCAGAAATAATCCGTCGAGTTAATTTTATAAAAGCACGCTTAGTGGCAGCTTACTCAAGGTCGTTAGTGCTCGGTATAAGTGGTGGCGTTGACTCATCAACTTGTGGACGTTTGTGCCAATTAGCAGTCAACCAGCTAAATGAAGAGCTAGACGCTGATAAGTATCAATTTATTGCTGTTCGCTTGCCTTATGGCGTACAAGCCGATGAAGACGAAGCCCAAATGGCGGTTGATTTTATTCAGCCAAGTAAACGTATGACCGTTAACGTACAACCGGCAGCCGATGCACTGCATGAGCAAGCGCTTGCAGCTATAGTTGGTAGCGGCGAAGCCCTTCCTGAGCAAGCTCAGATAGATTTTATTAAAGGCAACGTTAAAGCACGCCAACGTATGGTTGCTCAGTATGAAATTGCAGGTTTTTGCCAAGGTTTAGTCGTAGGTACTGACCATAGTGCTGAAAACATTACTGGCTTTTATACCAAATTTGGTGATGGTGCATGCGATTTAGCGCCGCTTTTTGGTTTATCAAAACGCCAAGTTCGTGCGCTTGCAACTGCACTAGGTGCGCCAGCTTTATTAGTAGATAAAGCACCTACAGCTGATTTAGAAAGTGACCGCCCAGGCTTAACAGATGAAGAAGCACTTGGTTTAAGCTATGAGCAAATTGATGACTTTTTAGAAGGTAAACCTGTGTCTAATAATGTTGAACAAAAGCTTGTGAGTATTTACACGCGTACACAACATAAGCGCCAACCAATTCCGACAATTTACGATTAATGTTTTAGCAAATAAAATAAAGCAATTAATACCATTAATGATTAATTGCTTTTTTGATCGACAGATCAAGAGACTGCGTATATTTTACTAAATTAACACGCAAATATTTATTAATTACCCGCCAAAGAGAACACTGCATTATATGACATCGCCCATTTTAATTACCGGCGCAGGACAACGTATTGGTTTAGCGCTAGCTCAGCATTATATAGCCCAAGGGCAGGCTGTTATTATTACGTATCGTACTCGTCACGGCGCTGTTGATAAATTAGAGCAACAAGGCGCTGTATGTATTTATGCTGACTTTAGTACCGATGACGGTATTAGTGCATTTATAAATACGCTTAATATGCATACATCATCGCTGCGCGCTATTGTACATAACGCATCAAGCTGGGACTGCGAAGCTAACAATCCTGACTTCGCAGCACTGTTTGATAATATGATGCGTATACATGCCAAAACACCGTATTTAATTAATTTAATGTGCGCAGAGCTGCTTTTAAAATATCAGCAAAATGAAAAAGTACCTGCCGATATAATTCACCTCACTGATTATGTAGTTGAAACAGGCAGCCCTAAACATTTAGCTTACGCAGCAAGTAAAGCAGCACTCGACAACCTAACTAAATCGTTTAGCGCTAAATATGCGCCAAACATAAAAGTGAACTCGGTTGCTCCATCGCTCATTATTTTTAATGAACATGACGATGAGCAATATCGCGCTAAGACCCTTAAAAAATCATTAATGGGCATTGAACCCGGATGCCAAGAAATTATCAATAGCATTGATTTACTATTACAAAGCCAATACATCACAGGGCGCTCTTTACCTGTAGATGGCGGTCGTCATTTAAAGTAAATAAGCTAAATAAACTGAGATATTTATGCATAATGAATTAAAAGAAAGTTACCAAAAAATCATCACCGCAGTAGGCGAAGACGCTAACCGCGAAGGCTTACTTGATACGCCAAAACGTGCTGCAAAAGCAATGGAATATTTAACGCAGGGGTATCGTCAAACACTTGATGAAATAACTAATAAAGCGGTATTTACGTCTGATGCTGACGACATGGTGTTAGTGCAAGACATAGAGCTTTACTCTATGTGTGAACATCATTTACTGCCTTTTATTGGCCGCTGCCATATTGCTTATATTCCAAACGGTAAAGTATTAGGCTTGTCTAAATTTGCCCGTATTGTTGATATGTTTTCACGCCGTTTTCAAATTCAAGAACAGCTAACGCATCAAATCGCTAAAGCAGTTGAAGAAGTGACAGGCGCTAAGGGCGTAGGCGTTATTGTTGAGGCAAAACACATGTGTATGATGATGCGTGGTGTAGAAAAGCAAAATTCAAGCATGCGTACATCAGTAATGTTAGGTAACTTTAGAAGCGATCCTAAAACGCGTAACGAATTTTTGCAGCTTATAAAAGGTTAACCTATGGCTAATGCAATTATTAACGTTACTAATTTGAGACTGCGTACATTTATTGGCTTTAACCCCGATGAGCGTGAAAAAAAGCAAGACGTAGTGATCAATCTGGAGATTCACTACCCTGCTGATGATGCCTGTAAAACGGATGAAGTAGACCAAGCACTAAATTATAAAGTGATCACCAAAGAAGTGATTAGTTTAGTAGAGCAAGGGCACTTTTTACTGCTCGAAAAATTAGTTGCTGAAATTCTTGCGGTTTGTCACTCGCACCCAAGTGTTCATTACGCTAAAGCACGTGTTGATAAACCGCATGCACTGCGTTTTGCCGACTCAGTGTCGTTAACACTTGATTGGGCGAAATAACTTTTGTATCTAAATGAGTTTTTCGAATCCAACGGCAAGGGCGATAACCGCTAAATAGCGCGCGCCTTTGCCTAGCATTACTAGCAACAAAAAAGTACTAAACCGTACTTTAAATATGCCTCCAATTACTGTTAATGGATCTCCCACAACCGGTAACCAAGCAAATAACAAACTATATACACCATATTTATTAAATTGTTTTTGTGCGCTATCAAGCCCTTTTTGCGATACAGGAAACCACTTTTTATCTTTAAAACGCAGTACCTGCGTGCCTAACCAGTAATTAACGCAGCTTCCCAGTACATTTCCAAGCGTTGCTACGCACCACATAAGCCATAAATTAACTTTACCTTGGGCAATCATTCCCACCATTATCACCTCAGAAGAGCTGGGCAATAATGTGGCAGATATAAATGCGCTAATAAATAACGTGAGATAAAGCATAATGCCCTTATAACTAAACGTAAAAACCCAGCCTATAGCTGGGTTTATAATACCAATTTTATTAAAAACATGATCATTCTAGCGTATTAAATAACTCACTAACTACGTTAAAAATTATTTATATAGAACAACTATGTATCATAATTTTAGCCTTGTTATTGAGCTATTTTCTCATCGCTATAATAGATCACTAATTTAATGCAATGGGTATAAAAATAAACTGTGTGTTTATTTTATCAAATTTAAACTAAACGGATAATTAAACTCTTTTCCTTCGTTAGCTTTAATACTCGCCAGTACAACCATTACAAACCCAAAAATTGCCACTAAAGGCAGTAATATTAAACCTATCACTGCAAATATTAGTACAAAACAAACGAGGTAGGCAATTGCCATAGTTATCTGAAAGTTAAGTGCTTTTTTGCCATGTACGTCAACAATAGGCATTTCATCTTTTTTAATTAACCACACAATTAATGGCCCAATTATTGAGCCAAACGGCACAATAAATCCAGCTAATGCACTTAAATGACATAGCATAGCCCACGTACGGTCATCTTTATTAACTGGTTCAACCTGTTGATTTTCTTCCATAACACTCTCCTTTTTGTTTCATGTATGTTGCCTTTTAATTAAACAAATGTCCATAAATCAACTGCTGTATTAGCAAAAAATCACAGCGTAAAATCTTGTGATAAAAAAGTGATAAGTTTGTGAGAGTTTCTGGAGACGATTATTCAATACTTAACTCGAATCATCACTTACAGGAAATAATAATGAAAGCTTCTACATTAACAATTGCAACTCTTTTAGCGGCAGCTAGCCAATCAACTATGGCCGCAGAGTTAGATTTAAAAATAACCAACTTAACTCAAGGCATCCATTTTACACCCGTATTAATAACTGCTCACGACAGTGAAGATAAACTGTTCGAAGTAGCAACGGAAGCCTCTACCGCATTACAAACAATGGCTGAGGGCGGAAATATTGCAGAACTAGTTGCGCAAGCAACTGCCGCAGGTAGTGATATGGCTGCAAACCCGGCTGAAGGTCTACTTGCGCCAACAGTATCTGCAATGGCAACCCTAACGACATCTGATGGTAACGAATACCTTTCTGTTGCCGCAATGCTACTTCCTACAAATGACGGTTTTGTCGGTCTTGATAGCTGGAAAATTCCAACTGAAGCTGGAACGTATACTGTGTTTTTAAATGCTTACGATGCAGGTACTGAACAAAATAATGAACTTGTAGTAGAAGGTTCAGGTGCACCAGGTACGCCTGGTATTCCAGCTGCTCCTGGTGGTAATGCTGGTACCGGTGGTGCTGGTTTAACAAGCACCGATAGCAATATTAATATTCATATTCATCCTGGTAACTTAGGTGATGACGATCTAACCGCTGGTAATAGTGACTTAAGCAATACAGTGCACAGATGGTTAAACCCAGTAGCAAAACTAACCGTTACGGTTAAGTAGGAGCGCTATAATGTCATCTTTTAAAAACTTTAAAAAAGCGCTTTAATACTAGCGCTTGCAACTACTCTTGCAGCATGTGGCGACAATGATAGCAACGAGCCTGATCAAGTAGTTGCACCAACACCAGCACCGACAGCTACCAGCTATGAATTTAACGTTACTGTAAGTAATTTAACTGCTGGTCAACCATTTTCACCAGTTGCCGTTATTGCACACCATGAAGGTACGCTATGGCAAATAGGCAGTCCTTCATCAGTGGCATTAGAAACAATGGCTGAAGGCGGGGATAACAGCCAACTCCTTACATTTGAAAATGGTATTGCTAATGCATCGAGTGAAGGTCCAGTTGGACCTGGTGCAAATACCACAATCACGATTACTACCGACACGCTTGAAGTACTAAAACTATCGGTTGCCACTATGATGGTGAATACAAATGATGGGTTTACCGGTCTTAGTGCTGTAGATGTATCTACATTAGCCGTTGGTGAGTCTATTATGCGCACCACCGTTGCTTATGATGCAGGTACGGAAGCAAATACAGAATCAGCTGGTACATTACCGGGTCCTGTGGATGACGGCGAAGGCTTTAATGAAGCCCGCGATGATGTTGATTTTGTAGCAAGACACCCTGGTGTAGTTACTAATGAAGACGGGCTATCAAGTTCAGTGCTAAGCCCTGAACATAAATTTGATAATCCATTGGCGAAAGTTGTCATTACTCGAACTCAGTAATTAATATTAACGATATTTACGCGTTGACATACCAGCTTGTAATGGGGAAGTAAGGGAGCACGGATGCCCCCCTTTTTACGAGGTTATACATGCGTCACGAAAAATTATTAGTAGTAGAAGACGACAGAGAAATAGGTAAATTAATTACCACGCAGCTTACTTCACTTAACTTACATGTTGATCATGTTGTGAGTGCCGAGCTTGCTTTAAAAAAAATAGCTAAGCACCCCTACGGACTCATTTTACTCGATATAAACTTACCGCAAATGGATGGTTTGAGTTTATGCCGAAAAATAAAAGAACATTATCCTACTACCTCTGTGATTTTACTGACCGCGCTCAGTAGCGATATGGACAGAGTGATTGGTCTTGAAATGGGCGCAGATGATTATATTTGTAAACCATTTTTTGCGCGTGAGTTACAAGCCAGAGTAAAGACCCAACTGCGCCACAGAGCACAATTACTTGCCAGTCAGAATAACGATAACTCACCCGTTGATAGCGAACAAACGCTAAACGTAGGCTCACTCCACATTGAGTTCAGTTCGCACCAAGTTTATTTAGGCAAGCAAGCACTCAACCTTACCGCCACCGAATTTGATTTACTTGTTTATTTTGCACGCCACCCTAGTCATGTTTTTAGTCGCCAACAATTACTCGATAAAGTATGGGGATATCAACATAGTGGTTACGAGCACACAGTTAATTCGCACATAAACCGCTTACGCGCCAAGCTAGAAGAGCACCAGAAAATGCCCATTATAGAAACAGTTTGGGGTGTGGGTTATAAACTAAACCCTAGCCAACTAAATTAAGACTCCTATTATGAAATTATCTTTGTACCAAAAATTAGCCATATCGTTAGTTGTTATATTTTGTTTTATTTGTGCACTTGTTTATGGCTGGAGCAAACAATTAGAACTTACTTCAAAACACCATGGTGAGCAAAATCTGCATTTAGTGTTAGCTGAGCATTTAGTACAAGATAACCCATTGATAAAAGAAGGTGTTTACGACTATAAAGCGCTCGAAAACCTTTTTCATACTTTAATGCTATTAGGTCCTGCGTTTGAATTTTATTTTGTAGACGAAACCGGAAAAATTCTTACTTACTCAGCAAAACCAGGAAAAGTTAAGCGTAACTATATCGATTTAGCGCCTTTAAAAAAGCTCATTAATGACCCTAAAGCAGCACCTATCTATGGTGATAATCCGCGCAATAAAGACCAACAAAAAATATTTTCGGTTGCGCCTGTATTTAATCACGACAAGTTACAAGGTTACCTATATGTAATTATTGGCGGTGAAGCCTACGATACCTCCCTCAATACTATAAAAAATAATGACAGGCTATGGCTAGCCGCTTTATGGCTTGGCTCCGCTTTAGCCTTTTTACTCATTGCAATGCTAATTTTACTGCGTTTTTTCACCAATCCAATACAGCGTTTAGCCCGTGATGTAAGCAATATCGAAGCAGCTAATTACAGCCTTACCGACACCAAGCTAAGTAACTATTCAACACAAAAAAGCAATGAAGTACATAGTTTGGGTCGCAGTATTCAAGCAATGCTTACCCGCATTAATGAGCAATTTAAAGCACTTGAAGAGAGCGATAAACAACGCAAAGAGTTACTCACTCACTTATCGCACGACCTACGTACACCACTTGCATCATTGCAAGGATTTTTAGAGGTTTTAAATCAATCTGGTGAGCAATTAAGTCAAAAAGAACAACAAGAATACTTACAAGTGTCGCTTAATAATTGCGGACAATTAAAATTACTCATAGAGCAAATATTTGAACTTGCCCATTTAGAAAATGGCGAAATAAACATAAATAAAGAAACCTTTAATTTAGGCGAGTTAATTTATGACTGCATTGCTAAATTTAGCTTAGCTGTAAATAAAAAGGGTATTCATTTATCGGTAGAACCTGCAATTTGTGATTTCCCTGTTGTAGCCGATATCGCAAAATTAGAACGCGTATTAAGTAACTTAATTGACAACGCTATTAGGCATACGCCTAGCGGTGGTAGCATTGCAGTGCATGTAAAGCGCAGTGGCGACAATCAGCTATTCGTGCATGTTTCAGATACTGGCGTTGGAATAAAACAAGATGAACTGAGTGCTATTTTTAATCCTCACTATCAAGCCACTAATTCAAATAAAGCGGGTCGTCAGCAAGGCGGCTTAGGGCTAGCTATATGTCGGGGGTTATTGAAACTGATGGACAGCGAAATTAATGTACACAGTGAACTTGGTAAAGGCACTATATTTAGTTTTAACCTACCACAAAAAAAAGTGCTTCTTTAAGAAGCACTTTATATTCACATAATGACCTGTTTTAGCTCAACAGGTTCGTTACTTTTTAATACCTGCTAAATCAAGAATAAACGCATAATAGAATGCGGTATCTTCTAAGCGCTTAAAGCGACCCGATGCACCACCGTGCCCTGCTTCCATATCTATTTTAAACAGTAATTTATTGTTATCCGTTTTATAATCACGAAGTTTTGCAACCCATTTTGCAGGCTCAAAGTATTGAACTTGTGAATCGTGCAAGCCTGTCGTTACTAGCATATTAGGATATGCTTGCTTAGAGACTTGATCGTATGGCGAGTAAGATAGCATGTAATCGTAATAGGCCTTTTCGTTCGGGTTACCCCATTCGCCATACTCGTTTGTGGTAAGCGGAATACTCGCATCTAGCATAGTGGTTACTACATCGACAAATGGCACCGCAGCAACCATGCCTTTATAAAGCTCTGGTGCTTGGTTTGCTACAGCGCCCATTAATAAGCCGCCAGCACTTCCACCTCGAGCAAATATTTCCCCTTTTGCACCATACTTCTGAGTCACTAATTCTTTGGTTACATCCACAAAGTCATTAAACGTGTTCTTTTTTGTCAGTAATTTACCGTCTTCGTACCAAGGACGACCTAACATTTGCGAGCCTCGAACATGAGCAATGGCAAATACAAAGCCACGGTCTAACAAGCTCAAGCGTGAGCTGGAGAACGTTGGATCCATCGTTGCCCCGTACGAACCATAACCGTACTGCAGCAATGGATTTGTACCGTCTTTTTTAAACGCATCTTTACGATAAACCAAACTTACCGGTACTTTTATACCGTCACGCGCAGTTACAAAAATGCGCTCTGAGGCATAGTTGTCAGCACTAAAGTCGCCCAATACAGTTTGTTGTTTAAGTAATGTTTTGTTGCCTGTTGCTAAATTTACATCGTATGATGAATCAGGCGTTGTCATGCTTGTGTAGTAAACACGTAACGTATCGCTATCAATCTCATTATTGCCATAAGTGCTAATTGTATAAGCGCTGTCGTTAAAGCTCAGTGGTAACTCTTTACCTGTTTTTAAATTGCGAGCAATAAGTTTTGACTGACCCATTTCACGTTCTTGATATACTAGGTAGTTACCAAATAAATCAATGCCCTCTAGTTTGACATTATCACGCGCTGGGATCACACTTTGCCAATTAGCTTTGTTACCCGCTTTATCAACATCCACTTTCATTAGCTGAAAATTTACTGCGTTTAAATTAGTTACAATGTAGTAAGTATTTCCTAACTTCGAAATTTCATATTCCAGCCCAGCTTCGCGTTCAATTAAGCGTTTAGGCATTGCCTTAGTATCATCAGCACTTAATACAGATACGCCTGATGCAGCCGTGCTACTGTGCCAAATATAAATCTCTGACTCATCTTTGCTTTTACTCATACCCATGTAGTAACTGGTATCAGTTTCTTCGTAAATTAGCTCATCATCAGCTTGCGATGTACCTAATGTATGACGATACACTTGGTAACCTAGTAGAGTTTGTAAATCTTTTTTAATGTAATAAACAGTTTTATTATCGTTTGCCCAAACTATACCGCCGTTGGTGCCCTCAAGTGTATCTTCGAGTAATTTACCGGTTGTTAAATCTTTTATTTTTATACTATAAATACGACGGCTAACAGTATCTTCGCCATAAGCCATTAAATTGCCATTCGGACTTACATTTAAGCCACTTACTGCATAATAATCATGGCCTTTCGCAAGCTCATTTACATCTAAAATAACTTGCTGATCCGTACCTGCAAAATCGCTGCTGCGTAAGTAAGTAGTGTACTCGTTATCGCCGCGTGTTTGCGTTGAGTAAAAATAATCACCGTTTTTAACTGGGACTGAATCATCGTCTTTTTGGATACGCCCTTTTAGCTCTTCAAACAATTCACTTTGCAGCGTTTTGGTATGTGCAAGCATTGCATCTGTGTATGTATTTTCAGCTTCTAAATAGTTAATCACCTCTGGCGCTTTACGTTCGTCATCACGTAACCAATAGTAATTATCTACACGTGTGTCACCATGAATAGTCATCTCATGAGGCACTTTTTTAGCAACTGGGGCAATAGCTTGGGCTACTTGAACCGTTTTAACTTGTGTATTATTTTTTTTGGTTTCTTCAGGGGCTTGATTACAGCCACTTAAAATAGCTAGCGATAATGCAGCAAGTGCGAATGGAGTACGTTTCATCAGTCAAAGTCCTTGTTGTATTTAATTTTTATTAAGTAATTAAATATACCTAAAAATAACTCCTGTTGTGATTTAGTTTGTGAAGCTATGTAAAAAGGGAGTCAAAGCTCTAATGCCGTTCAAGACTTTTTTATTTCTAGCGTACCGCTGCGGTTTTGGCTTGACTGAACGAAGAAAACCTCGCTCTCTTCGGGGCTTTAGAATTAGGCTTTCTGCCATGCCATACAAGTATTTTAATTGACGTGGTATTGCGCCAGATGTTGGATTAGGCAATCCTACGAGTAGCCTCATTATTTGAGCTAAACTACCATTGAAACTTAGTTGGTAAGGTAAATAATCACCTTTTAATGTGTGGCACATATTTATCACCTGATATCGCACCATATTATAAGCCAGCAACACTCCCCGCAGTTCTTGCTTTACAAGCGCTGGTAGACGACTTCTTAATGTTAATCGATTACCGAGCATATATTGCTTTTCTTCACGATAACCAAGCTCTATCTCCCAACGCTGACTGTATAGATCCTCAATATCTGCTAGCGTAGGTCACATTTCACTTGCCCTTGGGTTACTGCTAAGCTGGACTAATTTATCACTATGCCCTAATGTCTGAATAACTTTATATTGCACATTCTTTTTCAGTGGTATTAACCAATGACGTTCACTGCCGATCGTTTGCCATTTATGTAAAAGCCCTAAAGAATAAAGCGAGACTGTTATCCGGTATGGTTTCTATAAGCTTTTCAGCCAACACCATTTCATTGACCTTGTAATCATCAAAGCGTTGCCCGTTATTAAATGACTACTCAGCTCCATTTGACACACCATTCTGACTTGTGGATATTGTATATTGGTCGGTTTTGTAAAGGCCTCGTTGTTTTGGGGGAGTCATCCGTACGCCAAGCAACACCATCGACACCAAGCAAAGTAGTCTATGCCAGTGTCTTTGGGGGCATTCAAACAACGCTTTCATGGCGGCTTCATTCAGGCTCTTACGACGCTAAGTTAAAACGCTTGGCGCAATAAATGGCTTCCCATTTCGGTCAACAACATCGAGTATGTTAACAACATCAGCCATAGATTTGTCATTATAAATAACCATACCCTTTAATAACCAAACCATTGATTTTAAAGTTTTTATTTTAATGGTGTAACGGTTTCGGTCAGCGCATAGGCTTCTTCTATACGGAATAAAGGAAGTAAACCTGCGAGTATTTCAACATCATTAGGTTTGATGTTGTTAATAATATCGTGAGCGTTAGAAAGTTGCATAAAAAAATCCGAATTCTACAAAATAATTCGGATTCTTACATACCTAGAAGATCGTTCAAGTGCTATTAGCTATTTCTTAAATGATCGGCATTAGAGCCGAAGTTCCCTTTATTTAGTACCTACAAAGTATTTTTTAAGTTTACCCTTGCTTGCGACGACGTATGAATGCAAAAGTTGAGAATATTAACTCTGTAAAATAACTGCCATCATAGCATTACGTACATATAAATTAACAGGCATCAAAAACGCAACAAAAAACAATGAAAAAAACAAAAATATACAATTCATTTACTTTAGTGCCCATGTTGGGTATTGTGCATCACTCATTTTTAAAAAGGAAAAAAGAAAGTGAAGAAATTTAGCGTTACAATCCTAAAAATAGCAACTTTATTGCTTTCATTTCAGGCTGCTGCCAGTAATGATCACCTTGCGCCAAGAGCGCCCTCTGATGTTAGGAGCTCTATAATACAGGGTTCACTAGATAAGCAAGGTTACGAAATTCGTAAAGTTGAGTATGTAAGTGTCGATGGAAGAACTATAAAAAAAGAGCTATATTTTATTGACTCTGCTTCTGGCGCACAAAATGCGTATAACAATGCTGGTCTATCTTTTGAAGCATATCAAGAGACAGTTGAAGACTTTAATTCTCCATTAACTTTCAGTAAACATACTAGCACTCCATTAAACTCAATCAGTTCTTCTGACGACTTGTCATCCGGTATGTTGACAATCATAGATGCAGAAGCTGATGCTATATCCTCTCAGTCTCAAGCTGATGCTTATATTGCAAAGTGGGGCCTAGACGTTGATGAAGATTTGGATAGCGATTCACTAAACAGTGAATATGGAAGTTCATGTCCTAGAAAATATAAATGCCGCACAAAGCAATATCAAAAAAGCATAAATAAAGATATTGATAAAAGCTTTGAATTATACAAAGGGGCTTATGGTTCAGTGGGAATGGATGTTATCGGCTCAGTAAAAGCCGATACGACTGCAAGAGTTGATTACCGATACAAGAAGAAATGGGGGATTAAGTATAAAGTTCGCGTTGATTTTTTAGACTCAAAATTAAATTACCGCTTCGAAGGCTCTCTGGGTCTATATGGTAAAGCAGAACGAACATTTAAAGGAAAAGAATTTGAACTTTTTCAAGCTAAAGTATATGACAACATTTTCATGGTCGGATTTATACCTGTACAAGTCGATGTAAAAACTTATGTACGTGCTGGTACGGGTGATTTAAAGCTTTCTGCAGGAGGTGAGATCGGAATGGTGAAGCCATTCTTAAGCGAAGGAACATTTAGTTATGTTTGTGACAAAAGTAAGTGTGTAAAACAAAGTGAGTCATTTAATAACGCGGACCAAACTTTAAATAGCGACAATTTGGCTTACCAAGTTACTGCAAAAGCCGAAATTGAACCCTACATAAATGCGGCAATTCGCGGCCGTCTTTATTGGGGCTCTGTTTATGCTGAAGTAGGTTTACAACCTTCTATACCATTAAAATTATTCGGTTACGTTGGAAATAGATGTGGTGATGGTGATGGTGATTTTGTAAATGAAAGAGTTACTGCTGGCTTACTAAGTGCTGATATACGCGCTGGTATAACTTGGAAAACAAAAGTTCTACAATATAAATCAAATCGCAATTATAAGCAGTTTTACCGTAGTAACTTAGGCTATAAAGATTTACTAAGTCCTAGTACTGCATTATCCCCGATAATTAAGACAACCATTAATGGCAATACAGTTACACTCCAAACCTCATTACGCAATTGCATCGTAAACGAACTCGATTCAAAACATCAAGATTTTACTATTTACTGGGGTACTAAAGGCACTAAAAGCATATCAAATCTCAATAATACTAATACATCTACAAAAACGCTAAACCAAGGTTATCATACTATTAAAGTAAAGCATAAAAGTGGTGCATATACACAAAAAGAGATTCATATTACCTCAACTGGTGGTGGTCGACTTGACCCACCAATAGTATGTCCTGTTCCATTACCAATAGCTCTTCCTCCAGGTATCATAGGGGCAATTGCATGCCCGATATTTGGGAAGCCACCAGCAGGTTACATTTGTTCACCCGAGCCTCCTAAATGCGATGAAGGTTTACCAACATTTTAAGTTGAACGACTTTTAGAGATTGCTTTAGCAATCTCTAAAACTAATCTATAGCCTTCTATAATTTAACAACTCTTTTTTAATCTAAAAAAGAGCTACATATTGGATCTAAGCTGACACATTAACCCAGCAGTTTTATTTTTCAAGAAGCTGACCCGTTAAATAATATGACATTCACTTAGGGTGATGAAAATAAATTGTAAGCCATTACTTTATAGTTTCACTTCAAAGTATCAGCTGCATTTTAATGATGTAATCTTAATACTTTCAAAAGGTAAAAACACCTTAAGCCTAGAAACCTAATGGGCACTAATTTATTGAGCCTTTTAACAAAAAGTCCTTTGTATATTAGTAATCTCCCCCATTTTTAATTTCGTCATTTTTTCACCCAAATTTGTATGTTTATTAGCATAGCCTTTCTTTCTTGATAGGTGGCCAAAATCACTGCACCACTTGTATCTTGAGGTTTTGGATGATTAGCTATCTCCAAGCTCTAAAATCAGTGAGGATGTTGTACCACGTAATGTTTAACATTGAACTGTAGATTATCCCCTGATTTTACTTTCTCTAATACTGGATGGTATCCGAGCACTTAGTGATTTACTAATGATGCTGTATGTACAAGTGGAGTCATTGATATGAGATTAAATGTTGGAATTGATGTAAGCAAAGAAACGCTCGATCTCTGTTTATTATTAAATCAAGGCAAGAGCGGCAGCAAATTCAAATGCTTCAAAAACAGAAATATTGACTATTTAGCCATCAATGATTGGATCTTGAAGCTATCTAAATGTCAGCCTAATGACATTATCATTACGATGGAATCCACAGGGGTTTATCATGAAGCAATAGCCCTGTATTTATAAACTATGGGCTTCCAAATCTTTATTTCAAATCCTGGCAAAGCTAAGAAATTTTCGCAAGCACTAGGATTAATCCATAAAACTGACAAGTCAGATGCGTATATGCTCGCAAGATATGGGGCCGCTCAAAATGAGCTGATTCATTTATGGAAGCCTGATGATGCTAATACCAGAAATATCAAGGCTTTAACTCGCAGATTATCCGCTTTTAGAAAAAGATCGTTTAAGAGAAAACAACCGACTTGAAGCAAGTGAAATCAGCGATGCTCATGATAGAGTATTACTCTCAATTACTCGTATTATTAGGATCATAGAAGACGAAATTCAAGAGATTGAAAACGAAATCGATACTATTATCTCTGCTTGTCCTACCATGAAAAGAACCATGATTTACTCATGAGTGTCATCGGTATAGGTAAGGTAATGTCCCGAGAGTTAGTCTATTTATTTTCAGCTAAAAACTTTTCAACAGCTAAGCAAGCTGCAGCATATGTTGGCCTAATACCTAAGCTAAATGAATCAGGTTCGTTTAAAGGGAGAACGACACTGAGTAAAATTGGTCCATCAAGAATTCGATCCAAAATATTTTTAGCAGCAGTTAGTGCTGGAACCCATAACCCAGATATTAAAGTACAAAAAAATCGACTTCTAGCTGCTGGGAAAACAAAGATGCAAGCGTTAGGTGCAGCAATGAGAAAGCTAATTCAAATTTGTTTTGGGGTGATAAAGAACCAAACAAGGTATCAGTCCGCATTAGCTTTAAATTAGGTTTGTACTCGGTTCTGAGAGATGGTATCTACAATCGTTATATTTTTATAATGACTTGTACATTTGAGCTGATGCTTAACTTTCCTAATTCTATTTTTTATATTACTGTTCTTATCCGTATAGAAAAAGTAATAGATGTAAAAAGAGAATTATGAATAACGACGTAATTAATATATTAACAATGGCTAAGGTTATACAAACAGCTGTTGCCCCTGTATTTTTAATCACGGGTATTGCTGCTACTTTAGGTGTTTTATCTAATCGTTTAGCACGAATCACCGATAGAGCACGTCAGTTAGAGCGCAAGCTAAAAGTAAGTACAGACGAAGACTTTAATAAATCACTCGCTACAGAGCTGCGCGCCCTTTTAAAGCGTTCTCGATGTATACATCTTGCTTTTAGCTTAAGTGTATTGAGCGCACTACTTGTATGTGCCGTGGTTATGTTGTTATTTTTATCGCATATTCAATCTATAAACTTAGGCGTTACAATTGCCTGTTGTTTTGTAGCAGCAATGGCTTTGCTTATATGCGCATTTATGTCGTTACTTGGTGAGGTGTTTTTAGCGACTAGAAGCATGCGCCGCGGGATGATATTTGCAGATATTGATATAAACGATTAACTTTTTCACAAAAAAACCGAGTAACTAATGTTACTCGGGGCTTATATTAAATAACTTATCGTGCAGTATAAATCGTCTCTAGCACTTCAATTCTGGCTTCTTTAGCATAACCTGAAGCATTTAACTGCTCTACTGAAACTAAAATATCTTGCCCATCATTCACAGCTAAAACGGCAATCTTAGTACCAGGAAATACAGACACCACTTTTAATCCAGCTGCTACAGCAATGTCGCTAGCAGTAAAACCATCTTTTAAAAGTACCGTAATATTACCTGATAAAGTACTTAAGCTATTAGTTAGAACGTTACGTACTAAAGTTCCTTTAGTTACTAAATCAGATGTACTTGCAATGCTTACAACCGCCATATCGCCTTTTTGCATAACTACATGCTCATCGGCAGCAACACTTGAAGGCACTAGGCGCAAGTTTCTCTCTACCTTATAAGAGCCAAAGTCAGCCTTAGTATACTTGACACTAGACACTTGTTTTTTTGGTAATTGAATCCTTTCATCAAAGCTTGTGTTTGCCGTAGCGCTTACAGAAATACACGCAGCAGTACTTAATACTATTAATTTATTTATTTTCATTTTGATAATCCTTACTCTTGACCTGCGTGACCGAATGCGCGTAAAGACACACCCTCTAAAATACTCGCTGAGCTATTGTTAGTAATACCTGTTATTACGCCACCAAAGATATTATCAGGGGCTTTACTAAATGCATAACTATTTGCACTTGTATCTAGTAAACGAACTGTCCAAGTACCTTTAGTCGACTCACCATAAAACGCATTTGAAAGCATTACTGCATCTTTTAAAACATACCCACTACTGAACCCAGTTGAAGTATTGTATGCTGGGTATAGCATCGCTTGTTTAGAAGACAGTAATACACTGCGTGTACCCGCTGGTGATGTAACTTCAATAGCTAAATCTGTACCGGCTGAAGTTTGTGTACCATCGCTTAAGCCAAAGCTCATTTCAGCATTGCTTACATCTAACTTAAACTGCATTGCTTCAATGCTTAGCTCTTCAGTCACTTCAATTTCTTGTGTAAGACCCGTTGCATTGTTATCTGGAATTTCTAGTGCAAGTGCATCTTCAGAAATTGTTGAACCAACACCACTCCATTGAGTAATAACTTGCTCACCTAACGTAACATCATAAGCCTTAGCCATAGAAACCGCGGCACCAGCATCTGCACGACCAAAACCATACAAATTGTTGAAGTTATAACCTGCAGCATTTTCAACCCAACCGTCGTGAGCAACAAATTCGCCTTCACCAATTGCTAATTTAACAGCAGCATTATCTGCATCAATTAAAGTACTTGTTGACGCTAGGATGTGGCGAACGTCACGCCATGTTAAATCAGGATTAGCTGAAAGAATTAACGATACCACACCCGATGCATTTGGCGCAGCAGACGATGTACCATTAAACGTCGAAGTATAGTTACAGCTTGCATTATCTGCATGACCTGGGTAGTTAAATGGATATTGACTTGCAGCAGTCTCTTCACCGTAAGCCGCAGCCCATGCTGCAATAGAGCCACCATTAAAACCTGAATAACCATTAATACAAGTCATTTGATCCGTTGTTACCATTGCAGGAGCAAAACGACCATATTCACCCGCTGGAGCCGACACCATTACGTTGGCACCCGCTGTAGAATAACTAGTATGTTTACCGTTAGCATTTACTGCAGCAACACTTAAATAATAAGGATGACCTTGGCTTGGCTCAAAAGCACCATTGTAACAAGTTAAACCTAATTCATTAGCACCATTATCAATACAAAACGAGCCTTCTCTGTCACCATCAACGAATGAGTTACCGCTAGATTTCATGTTTAGCGCACCTTTACCATCACGAAGGTTGAGGTTAGGGTAGGATTCAATTACTTCATCTAGTTCTGAATAGCCAAAGAATGCAGGGAACGTAATACCGTAACTACGGTTAAAGGCTGAAATATTCTCGGACGTACTAATACCACTACCAGGGAAACCATGAACAAGTAAATCTGTTTGTGCTACTTTATCTCCACCAAGGTAATTCATTCCGATCAAGCCTGCGTCTGGTGCCACACCACGGCCGCCTTTGCCATTCCAACCTTTTGCAGCAATCAAGCCGGCGACACTTGTTCCGTGATCACCACTGTTTGATGTACTTGTAGGATCTGTACGATCCAGCGCTTCAGCGTTAAGATTTAAAGAACGATTTGGTAATACATTATCCACTAAATCTTCGTGGCGAACTTCCATACCTGAATCAACAACAACAGCAGTTACACCAGCACCTGTAATGCCTTGAGCATAAGCGGCTGTTACATTCATATCTTCACCAGCAACAAGCCCTTCTTCTTCAGCAGTAGAAAAACTAGCATTAGCTCTTGCTTGCGCTTCTTCTTCGGTATTACCTAATTGATTTACGTATAAATTGATTAAGCCTTGCTTCATTTCATCGCTTAATGAATATGCTTTTTGACCTGTATTATTTAAGTGCCATTGTTGGTTGGCTAATGGATCACCAACAACTCCTGAAATACTTATTTGCGCAGAAGCCATTTTACCATTTGCGTGTACTGTGTAATCAATAACAGCATCACCATCCAACATTGGAACATAAGTAAATGATGCTCCCTCTAAAGTTAGAGTGCCGTGACTAAATGTGAATACGCCATCTTCTGCAGCCACTTCTTCACCATTTTCAGTGAAGCTAAATGTAAGTGTATCGCCATCGTTATCGCTGGCTTTTAATTCTGCAGTAACAGGGATCCATTGCTTTAAATCTACGACAACAACATCACTCGCTTTAGGCGCTACGTCAGTAACTAATGGTACACTATTTTTATTATCGTCATCACTACTTCCACAACCAGAAAGTGAAACCACTATTGCAGCAGACAATGCTGACATTTTAAAAATATTATTTTTCATAAACTCTCTTTGTTAGTTATTTTTATGATAAGAGGAAGTTACACAATAGGAACCAAAATAACAACGAGGTGTTTACAGTCATTAACAATAAAGACAATAGATGTAACGATAGGGTAATCATTGTATGCTTAGTTAAAGAAACAATTATTAAGCACATATATTAACTTGAACATTCAAAGAAGCTAATGTAGAACAAAATTAACAATTACTTTAACAGGGGCAAATATGAAATTTAAAAAAATCTTAGCAACAATCGCGCTAGCAACATGCGCACTTAGCGTATCGGCAAATTCTGCATTTAAAGAGCCAAGTGACGCCATTGAGTATCGCCAAGCTGCATTTTCAATGATCTCAGTACAAATAAGCGATATGGGTGCAATGCTAAAAGGCAAAGTACCTTTTGACGCAGAGCAATTTAAAAAGCGTGCTAACAACGCAGCTGCACTTTCAAAAATGCCATGGGAAGCTTTTTACGAAGGTACTGATAAAGGCGATACAGCGGCACTTGCTGCTGTTTGGGCTGAAAACGATACTTTTATGAAAAAAGCAACTGCATTCCAACAATACGCAGATGAGCTAGCAGTAGCTGCTCAATCAGGCGATAAGGCCGTAATTGGTAAAGCTTTTGGCGCATGGGCTAAAGGCTGTAAAGATTGCCATAAGCAATTTAAAGATTAATTATTGTTGTTTTAATACTTAATGTAGTAACAACAAATGATAAAAAGCACTGAATGGTTAATTATTCAGTGCTTTTTTGTACCCAGCATTTAAGCCCGTATGTTATTTATTGAGCTAAACCTTCTGCGGGCGACGTTTAAATACAGCCCTAATCCCACCCAAAATGCGTGGAAACACCTTACCGATATCACTTAATATAATGTACAAACATGGCACTAATATAAGTGTTATTAATGTTGCAAACATCACTGCAAAACCAAGCGCTACCGCCATAGGTATTACAAACTTAGCCTGTAAGCTTGTTTCAAACATAATGGGCAATACGCCTGCAAATGTAGTGATTGAAGTAAGTAATATAGGTCTGAACCGAGCACAACCGGCATCTATTACAGCATTTTTAATACTAACACCTGTTTTACGGGCCTGATTCACATAATCGGTCATAACGAGTGAGTCGTTTATAACCACCCCTGCTGCTGCAATAATACCAAAGCCAGACATTAAAGTTATATCCAAACCAAACCAGTAATGCCCCCATATTGCTCCCGTTAAGCTAAATGGAATCACCGACATAACAATAAGTGGTTGCGCATAACTCTTAAGGGGTACGGCTAATAAAATATACACCAAAATCATACCACCGAAGAAAAACATCTTCTGCTGATTAGCTTGATCTTGTTGCTCTTCAATGGCGCCACCAAGTTCTGACTTAACACTTGGGTACTCTTCTTTAAGTTGTGGTAGTAATTTTTCTTTAATTTGCTCAACAACTTCGTTTGGCTCAATCACTTCTTCATCTATGTTTCCATAAACATACACAGTACGATAGCCCCCTTCACGGCGGATATAACTAATACCTGGTGTTTCTGTTAGCTCTACTACATCACCAAGCAGTACTTCACGACCTTGCGGGGTAGTAACAACCGCATGCTTAAGTGACGAAAATGCCTCTCGAGTCAGTTTAGGGTAACGCACCATTACACGTACTTCCTCGCCTCGGCGAATAACACGTTGAGCCTCACCACCGTAAAAGCTTGCCCCAACTTGATTTGCAATAGAAGCTAAGTCTAAACCTAAATCGTAAGCGACCGGTTTTAGGCTCATTTGCACTTCTTTACTGGCAGGGTCTATTGTTGAGCTAATATCAAACAAACCTTCTTGCTGTTGCAGCAATTCTATAAAGCGACGACCAGCATTATTTAATGTATCAATATCTGAGCCATATAATAAATAACCAAATTCGCCGTCACTGCCTCCTCCATTTACATCATCATAAATGGTTAATGATTTAACACCGGCAATATCAGGCATGGCTTCGCGCCAACGGCGTGATAATTCAAACGCGTTATAAGGACGCACACTTTCATCAACAAGAGGTACAAGCACTTGGGCTTCGGTGCGCCCTTGGTTAAATACTAAAATATCTCTTATGAGTTTTTGACCATATTTGCGCTCGGTATCTTCATCAATCGCAATCACCATCGCCTCTATTTCACGAATAGCATTTATTGTTTGTATGTCTGATACATTGTCATTCATTTCTAGATTTATTTGTGGGTAGTCATGCGGAATTTTTGGCATAAACCCAGTACGAACTTGATTTGATGAGATTAAAGCAAAGGTTACGATCAACAGGGCGATAAATGAAAATAATACTGACCAACGCCATTCAACACAACGTACAACAAAGCGCTTATATGGGCCATTTACAAAACCAAAAAATCGCGTATTAAACCGATCTCGCCAGCCCCCCTCTTTTATTGGTGAAAAATGAGTGTGGGCAATATGGGCAGGCAATATCAACTTTGATTCAATCAAACTAAATACCAAACACAGCATTACCACCACAGCTATACCATAAAAGAAGGCACTTTCTGGACCTGTAGATAACGTAAATGGAGCAAATACTGCAATGGTAGTTAGTACACCAAAAGTTGCGGGGGTTGCTACGCGTTTTGCGCCATTAACCACATTAACAACACCGCCGCCTTTTTTCTCTATTTCGGTGTAGGCACTTTCGCCTATGACAATGGCGTCGTCCACCACAATCCCTAGCACCATAATAAAAGCAAAAAGTGATAAAATATTAATGGTTACACCAAACAGTGGCATCATCATCATTGCGCCCAAAAAGCACACTGGTAAACCAATCATTACCCATAATGCCAACTTAAAGCGTAAAAAGATTGATAGCATAATTGCAACCAAAATAGCGCCCTGAATGAGGTTTGTAACCATCATATCTAAGCGGGCATTTAAGTAATACGTGAAATCCATTAATGGCTCTAAACGAACCCCCAGGGGTAGCTCTTTGTTTTTTAATTCTATAAATGCTTTTACTGAATCAGCAACTGGGATAATACTTTGCTCTTCAGTCGCTTTTACCGATATATAAACCGCATTTTCACCATTGAATTTAAAGTAACGCTCACCCTCAGTGAACTGATCTTTAATCACGGCAATATCTTGCAGTAACACTTTAGCGCCATTAGCCCCTATTTTTACCGGTATTTGTCTAAATTCTTCACCTGAGTAAAACTGATTTTCGACGCGTACAGAAATAACACCTGCGTCTGTTTTTAATTGCCCCGCCGAAAAGTTAGCTGAGTAACGACGCACTGCATTCATTACATCACTAAGGGTTAGGTTATATTGACGAAGCGTATCGGGTTCTATTTCAATTGCTATTTCATCAAGAGGAACATCGTTTACCACTAACGACACGTTAGATAGCTGTAGTAACTCATCCTCTATTTGGTTTGCTATAGGCTTAAGCTCAGTAAGAGGTAGGTCAGCAACAAGCGTCATACCTATTACATCTTGCCTAAACTCAACCTGACTTATGGTGACCGGTTCCATACCGGCTGGGAACGTTGCTATACCATCAACACGTAACTTTACTTTATCAAGCACATCGGTAAGTTTTGCATCGGTGTTTATTTCCAGGCTTGCTGTACCGCCATTTCTAAATGCGCGATACACGCCTTTTTTAATTTCGGTCACATCTTTTAGTGACTCTTCTATTTTTATAAGTATGCTTTCTTCTATTTCTTGTGGTGAAGCGCCAGGATAGTTAGCTTCAATATTAATGTAGTTAATTTCTACATTAGGGAACATTTGACGTTGGATATTTAGAAAGCTAATAATCCCCATCACCACAATAAAAATCATCATTAGGTTGGCAGCAACGGAGTTATTGGCAAAATAAGCAATAATACCGGTTTGTTTTTCAGCGTTAGACGCTGTATTTGGTAGTTCAGTGTTACTCATAACTCAGCCTACCTTTATAATTTTTCAGTGGAAGCATTTTCAAGTGCCTCTGTTTTTTTAGTATCTTGAAGGCCCGCAATTTTTACAGCCATACCTTTTTGCGGATATTCTGGCAAAGTAATCACCAACTTATCATCTGCTTGCAAACCATCACTGATGTAAAAGTACTCACCCTCTTCACGAATAACTGTGACTTTGCGTGGCTCAAGCTGTTGCTCTTCATTAACGATCCATACGGTTTTGTTATTAACTAACTCTTGCGGTAAACGGTAAATATTATTAAGCATTGCACCGGCAAAATTTATCTGTACGTAGCTACCAAACTTAATCGCTGGTTGTTTATTTTTAAGACCGTATGGGTCTTCTATACGCACCACTAAACTGCTCATACGCGTAGCGTTATCAACAATTCCTAGGTCGCGGTCAATTACACCTTCTCGGGTAAAGCTGTTTAGGCCTTTTTGAATAATCGTGGCGGTAATGCCTTTAATACGTTCTGGCAAAAAAACGCTATCGAATCCTGCGATAGGAATAATCACTTCAGCGGTCTCAATATTATTGAGCTCAGCAACTTGCGAACCCATAGCGACAAATTGTCCAACACCTATATTTCGGCTAATTACCAACGCATCATAAGGGGCTGTTACATCACAATTATCCAAATCACGTTGCGCGCGCTTTAATGCAGCTTGCGCCGACTTAACAGATGCTTGTGCACTGAGCACTTGAGGTTTACGTAAAAATAAATCGGTACGCGCTTTACTTGGAAAGCGCTTGGCTTCGTCTTCGGCTACTTGCGCTTGAGCTTGCTCTTCAATTAAACCGGCTTGCGCGCGGGCAAGCTCTGCCTCTGCAACAAGTACTGCACCTTCATAGTTATCTTTTTCAATAGTAAACAGCGTCTCGCCACGAGCAACTACACCACCGGCTACAAAATTAGGGTGCCAACTTAACACCTCGCCCGACACCTGCGCCGAAAGCTGTGTATTTTCAAGTGGTTTTACTTCGCCGTAGCTATTAATGATAACTTGGTGATCATTTGCTGCCACAGGCTCAACTTGCACCGTTGGACGAGCATCAATAACTTCTTTTTTTTCTGATTCTTTTGCAATAGCGTTAATTGCCATAAAACCAACGATACCTAAAGCAAGCGCGACGAATGGAAAAACCCATCTAAGTGAATTTGATTGCATATCTTATTTATCCCTAAAATTCTATTAACACCATAATACCAGAGCTATAAGAAACATTAAGATGACATTTGTAAGCAACTGTTGCAAATACATCCAAATTACAACTTTATATAAGTATAAAAGATGAATGAAATGGTGATTCATCTCATTCGTTATATTTTGTTACAAACTTTTATTTATTAATATCAATTAATTAGCTTTAAACGCTTAAATTTCATCGCGAAGATGTGCGAAATTAAATTAATTTACGTACAGTCCAATTAAATTAACAAATATTAAAAGTCTCAAAATGAAATTAACGTCCATCACCCTTGCGCTTAGCTTAGCGTTTGGCAGCCATGCATTTGCAGCCGATAAAAACGACGAAAAAGAGTCAAAAACACTTAGCGAAATGATCAAAGGACAAACCGAATTTGCCGGTATATTTAGCCTTTATCAAGACGAAAAAACCGGTAAGCACCTTATGGTGATTAACGAATCCCAACTCAATACGCCGTTTGTGTATTTTGCGCACACTGTCGATGGCGTTACAGATGCAGGCCATTATCGTGGTGCATACCGTGAAACTAAGTTAATTGAATTTAGAAAATACTTTGACCGTATCGATATTATTAGTAAAACACCTCGCTACAAATTTGACGAAAGCAGTGCGATTTCAAAAGCGAGTGATGCCAATATTAGTGAAGCGGTACTTGCGAGCATTAAAATAGAAAAAGAAGAAGACGGTAAAATAGCATTTAATGTAAATAAGTTATTTTTAAGCGAAGCACTTCATAAAGTATCACCTACGCCAAATCCAGCAGATAAAAACGCTAAAAAACGCTTTAAAGTAGGTAAACTAGACGATAAAAAATCACGCATTATTAAACAGCGTCCATACCCTAATAACTTAGACGTAGTAGTTGATTACGTATTTACTAACCCAAGCCCTACTGTACGTGGCTCTAATGCAGTAAGCGATCCGCGTAGCGTATCGGTAAAAGTGCAGCACTCGTTTGTTGCTCTTCCTAGCAACAATTATGCACCCCGTATGGATGATGCTCGCATTGGTTATTTTACCAACCAATTTGATCAAATGACATCTACCGATTGGGCACCTTATCAAGATGTTATAAAACGCTGGGACTTACAAAAGAAAGACCCTAGTGCAACACTTTCAGAGCCAGTAAAACCAATTACTTGGTGGATAGAGAATACGACACCAGTTGAATGGCGCGATACTATTCGTGATGCAGTTTTAACATGGAATACTTCTTTTGAAAAAGCCGGTTTTAAAAATGCGCTGGAAGTAAAAGTACAACCAGACGATGCGGATTGGGATGCGGGCGATATTAATTACAACGTACTACGTTGGACTTCGTCACCTAAGCCTCCATTTGGCGGATACGGACCAGCACTTGCTAACCCATTAACAGGCGAAATACTGGGCTCAGATATTATGCTTGAGCTTGTATTTATGAAAAACCGCTGGATTTACGACACACTTTTCACCCAAGGAACAATGAGCCACGGTGAAGCAACAGATACCGGCGAGCTAAATTGCTCTCTTGGGCATGAGATTCAACAAAATCTAATGCTTGCCAAAGGCCTTGCTAGCGGCGACAAAATTGAAGATAAAGAAATGCTTAGCCAAGGTCTAACGCAATTGGTACTTCACGAAGTTGGTCATACTTTAGGTCTTAACCACAATATGAAATCATCTATTTTGTGGGATGAAAAAGAAGTACACGACAAAAACAAAACCCAAGGCATAGTAACCGGTTCTGTAATGGATTATGCACCGGCTAACATTGCCCCAATTGGTATGCAGCAAGGTGATATTTTTCAAACAAAACCTGGTCCTTATGATGATTGGGCAATTAATTACGGTTATAGCGTATCACTTGCAGATGAAGCGGCTGAGCAAGCTAGACTTGAAAAAATACTTGCTCGTTCAAGTGAACATGCCCTTGCCTTTGGTAACGATGCAGACGATATGCGTGCACCGGGTCGCCATATCGATCCACGTGTAATGATTGGTGATTTGTCGTCAAACCCTGCTGCCTATGGCGCAGATCGTATGGCACTAATTAATAAACTATTTACTGAGCTAAAAGATAAAGCAACGGTTAAAGGTGAGTCTTACCAACAGCTTGTTACCTCTGCTAATAGCTTATTTGGTCAGTACCGAGCTCAAGCCGGTGTTGTTTCTCGCCAGATTGGTGGTGTGTACGTTGAGCGCGCTGTAGTAGGTGATACAAATGCAGATAAACCATTTACACCGGTATCGCTTGAGCGTCAAACACAAGCAATGGATATACTAGCAAAGTTTGTATTTGCGCCAGATGTACTACAAAACATGCAACCTCTTTATAGCTACTTACAGCTGCAACGTCGTGGCTTTAATCACTTTGGCAAAAATGAAGACCCTAAAGCACACCAAATGATTTTAGGTATGCAAAAGTCTGTACTTGCGCAGCTATTACACCCTGCTGTGTTACTGCGTATTTCTGACACCGCTCTATACGGTAATGAATATAGCCTAACTCAGTTTATGCAAGATTTAACTGCCAGCATTTTTGTGAAAAGCAAAGACGCCAACTCTATTAGCCACAACTTACAAATTGAGTATGTTAACCAGCTAATCGCGATTGCAGGCCTTGGTAAAGCAAGTAAATTTGATAACCTAGCTAAAACCGCTGCGTTATATCAGCTAACTCAAATAGCCGATACCAGTGTTGCATGGGGTGCAGATACAGCGACTAAAGCGCATAAAAAATATATTGATCGCTTAATTGCAAAAGCGCTAGAAGCGTAAAGCAGCTCTAACAATTGAGTAAAACCAAGGCCACATTTAACGTGGCCTTTTTTATAACAAGAACAATAAAGATTAAATATAAATAGTGCCTTTTAAATACCTTACAGCATGCCCGGTTAAGGTGACGGTTGTATCACCCACTTCGCAAGTTAGCTGCCCGCCTCTGCTTGAAGCCTGATAAGCGCTTAACGTAGTTTTACCTAATTGCAGCGCCCAGTAAGGTGCCAAGCCAGTATGAATAGAACCTGTCACATAATCTTCGTCGCCACCGCTTGCAGGCCAAAAATAACGAGATATAAAATCATATTCAGCACTTGGAGCAGTAGCCACTACATCAAGTGGATAAAGCGTTTTTAAAAGCTCTGAGCTAGTTTTTAATTCAAGTATTTGATCGGCATTTTCATAAATAGCAAAGTAAGCTTGGCGATTTTTAAGCACTTTACTCGGTTGTATAGACAAGCCATCAAGCAATTGCTGCGGTACATTTTGCACTTCAACCGGTACTTGTTTCGGAAAGGTCATTGCAAAGCTGCCATCAGCGTTTTTATTAACGATTAGCTCGCCCACCGCATCAGCAATAAAGCGAATTTGCGATATATTATGCTCTTCACATAAAACATAGGCAGCCGCAAGTGTGGCATGACCACAAAAGTCAATTTCCATTAACGGCGAAAACCAGCGAATAACAAAACTGCCATCGTCTTGCTGGCAGGTAAAAGCCGTTTCAGATACGTTATTTTCAGCGCCAATTTTTAGCATTAAATCGTCACTTAGCCACGATTTCAATGGGATCACTGCCGCATAGTTACCTTTAAATAACTCATTCGTAAACGCATCAATTTGATGAATAGTTAATTGCATTGTTTAAACTTTGTAATGATTAATAGCTTAAAACTGCCACACCTAAACTCAATTAGCACTTTTATTTTAGCTTTAAGCCATTACAGGTCGCACTCTATAATATTGCATACAGCCAAATTGCACAGCGTTTGTAAGCAACAACATAATAAACATAAGTAAGTGCGCAGTACTTGTGGCTGCATTTGAAAGCTCAACAACTAAGCCGCAAATACCAGCAATAAACTGCAAGCTAAAGTAGCGCGCGCTTAAATTACTTACATTACCCGTACGCAATGTTTTATAAGTTTGCGGCATAACACGTACCGAACTCATCACAAGGCCAACATACGTTAAAGCGCTTAATACCGTTGCAGTATCGAGGTTTGAATTCAAAAGCAGTGAAAAAGGCAGTAACGAAAAACCTAACATAGTAACCAGCTGTACGCGCTCTCGTTTAGCTGCGTTGAAACGTGCAAAAAAATACAAAATAAGCCCGCTTAACGCACCGGTTACAATAAATGGTAATGCAATATAATAGCGCTCAAAGTAAATATTGTAGGTTATAAAATAAAGGCTTTGCGCTAACCCAAACGTCATCATCAATAGTGATAAACCTGAGACACTACGATTTTTTCGAATTTTGTTTAGTAGCGGTAAAAAACTAAAAACCAAAATAAAAGAAGACAATATAGGCAAATAATGCGCCAAAGCAACCTCACTCGTTACATAAATGTTAACTAGAAATGGAAATAAAAACATTTATTAAACATATGTTTTAAAAGGCTTTTACTATGAGCGCGGCATTGTAGAGCCGCGTAAATTTAACTCAACTAAATAGCAAAAACTTGTTTTAGGTACTGGCAAGCTGAGTATACAAAAACCGTAGAATTAAGTTCACAGTTTGTTTGTTTTATTGAAATTCATTACTGCAACTTACAAATAAAAATGATAGTTGTTATCATGCGCAGGTCATTAGCTACTGCATATAAAACCATCCATGAGAAAAATACTTTTTAAGATCCACAGCTGGATTGCCCTTATTGCAATCATTCCACTCATTGTCATTAGTATTACAGGCAGTGTATTAGTTTTTAAAAGTGAAATAGATGGCTTACTTATGCCTGATAGTCACTTTGTTGTAAAAGCGTTGCCAGAGCGTATAACAATCGATAAATTAATCGCTAAAGCAGAACATGCTTACCCTGAGTATCTAGTGGGTAGCTGGGAGATTTTTAACAATGATACTGCTGATCGGGTTTACTTAGTTAAACGCGGTACAGAGCAATGGTATAAGTTTCATTTAAACCAGTACACAGGTGATATTTTATCGGAGCCAGTAGGCACTAGCCATTACTTTACTGATTGGTTTTTAGAACTACATTACACATTTTTACTAAATGACTTAAAAAGTTTACCTGGCCAAACAGGTACTGTTTTAGGCTTCTTTTTTGCTTTGTTTTTATTAATCTTAGGCATTACAGGCCTCATTATTTATCGCAAGTTTTGGCAACGTCTGTTTAGTGTACGCTGGCGTGCGACACTACAAATAGTCCTTAGCGATATCCATAAAATGACCGGTGTTATTGGCTCCCCTATCATTATTATTTTAGCGATTACAGGTGGCTACTTTAACTGGGCTGTTTGGTATCACGAAGTAATAGAGCACGCAGAAGAAGAACATTTTGTGCTAACCAAAAAGCTACATAGTGCAGATATCTCGTTTCAAGATATTTTAGATAATAGCAAACAACAAATAACTACTTTTAATAGCACTTTTTTGGTTATGCCATTAGAACCGGATGAAAATATTACCGTATTTGGAGAAGTTAAAACTGCCAACCCGCTTGCCAGTGAATACGCCAATACTGTTACCTACAATAAATTGACTGGTGACCACATGGTCAACTGGGATATTCGCGAAGTTGGTATTGGCTGGCAAGTAATTGATAGCTTCAGAAAACTTCACTTTGGTTATTTCGCAGGTCTTACTAGTAAAATACTGTGGTGTGTAATTGGCTTAAGTCCGGTATGGCTAGCCGGAACCGGCTTTTACTTATGGTTTACCCGCCGAAAACGTAAAAAACAGTCACAAAAAAATCGCTTAAGTAAGCGAGGCATAGTTAACGCTTGATTTGAAAACCACCTCAATGTAAAGTCAAAGTTCACATTGAGGTGGTTTATGAAGTTTATAATATTAATATTTTGTCTTTTTTTAACTGCATGTAAAAATACACCGGCAATTACTCCGGCTCAAAAAGTACAGTTATCCAGTCTTATAAATCATTCGCTTTTTGAGCGCTTGGGCACACCAACCGAGCAAAGCATTTTTGAATTGCCTCAAGCAGAAAAGCAAAAATTCTTAACCTATGCAAATGAAAATCTAGCAGATACCCGAGCTGATCAAGTTATTTTTAATTATCTAGAAGGTCGGTTAGAAAACTTCAAGTACCATGGCGATACACTTACTTCAAAGCAAGCCCTTAAATTATCGCAAGGTAATTGCATTAGTCTAGCGGTACTAACACAAAGCTACGCACAAACCTTAAGTCTCGATACAAGTTTCCAGGAAGTGACCAGCGAACCGGTGTATGCCAAAGAAAGCAACATAGTCTATGTGGCTAATCACTTTAGGACAAAGGTATATGCTCCCAAAGTAAAGAAAGAAGATAATTATATCGAATTTATTAGAGCAGGAACACTGATAGACTATTTCCCGACTCAAGGTAGTATCTATTCTGGTAGTGCAACTTATAACGATTTGCTAGCTAAGTTTTATAGTAACTTAGCGACAAACGCACTTGCCAAAAAACAATTTAATACGGCTTACTCTCTTATTTTACAAGCGAATAAATTTACACCAAATGATGCAGAACTATTTAACATAGCTGGTATTTTACATCGCCGAGTTGGTGATTTACAAAGCGCTAAAAACATCTACCAAACAGCACTTAGCAATAACGAGATAAGCATTAATTTAATCAGCAACTATAAGCTTTTAGCTGAAGAGTTAGGCGACAAAGAGCTTGTTAAAGAGCTCACCTCACAATTAGTTAATAAAGAAAAAGACCCATACGAATTATTAGTGATCGCTAAAAACAACTTACAAGCTGGCCACGTTCATCAAGCTAAAGCAAACCTTGAGCAAGCCATTACTAAAGCGCCTTACATTGCTGAGTTATACTTGGAACTCGCAAAAGTTCGCTATCGACAAGGCAATACCAAACAAACACAAACCTTACTTGAAAAAGCAATTAAACTAGAGCGTGATAACCAAAAGCTCGATATATATCAAGCTAAGTTACTATCCTTGCAGATGGAAAAGTAACTTAGCCGATTAATATTTATAACGAATAATAGAAGCTCAGCCAAGCACGCATTTCATCTTCAAAACTGTCGCCTTCTACTCGCGACAGTCCCATATTAAAGGTTAAGTCGTTTACACCCGCGGGCCCCATCCCAAAACTAAAATCACCTTGGTATTTTAAGCCGTAGCTTTGTGCGTATACGGTGTCGTCGAGTTGATGTTGCTTATAATAAAGCCACGGCATGCCTTCTTTAAAGCTAAAGCCGCCACCGTAGCCTTGATAGCGCTTTGCAGTTGCGCTGTAAAAGGGCAGATCAGATGAAAGTACATGTTCACTACTTTGTTGCTGATTAATAAGATTTGAGCTAAAACCACCTAATGCAAGGCTATTGTCATCACGCTGTTTTTGATCAAAGTTTGCATAAAGAGGAATACCAAACGCCTTACCAAAAATTTTGGCGGCTAAATCGTAGCCTTGCCAATTACTACTTTTACTACTGCCATCGTACCAACTCGCATAAACACTTTGGCCTATCGCAAAATCTTGACGATCATATTGCCAATTTTGAGCAACGCCTAAACGCGTCCAGCTTTTATGGCTTATCTTATAATCAGTGTAATTGTAGGCAATCTCTGGCGTTAAACTTAGCTGCCCAAATTTAACTGGGTAACTTACTGCAGCAAAACCACCACGGGCATCTATGTCGGTATTTAAACTTGCTTGGTACTGGCGCGATGTATTTAAATCATAGTCAAACAGTGCAAGTCTCAGTTTTACATCAAGCGCATTATATTTTGCCTGCACATAACCACCGTGCAGTGCTCCATCGTGTAAATCAGTGCTATATCCCGCTTGCAAGTCGAGCTGCTTTAATAAGTCGCTACTTTTAATGCTTAAATCTAACAAACTGGTAGAAGCCGAATAATACTGCGTTCCTAGTGCAAAAGTAGCGTGCTGATCGAGTACGTTGTAATTTGTCTGCTGCGTTGTTTGGTGCGTATATATTTTAGCTTTTGGAAGCGTATGTTCGTTTACAATTAGCAGCGGTGCTTTTTTGTTAGCCGAAAATTCAGTAACTACAGTGCTCTTTATAGCTTTTGGCAGTGTTTTTATATTTGGCCCATCTGCGGTTATCGAAAAATAGAGTAACGAGCCATCGGCCATTTCAATCGGGTGGGCAACGGCTTCCTGCCCCTGAGTTAACTTGGTAAGTGTTTTACTCTCTATGTTGTAGTTATAAATATCAGTAGCGCTATTTAAGCCTGCAACAAAGTAAAGTGACTCGCCATTAAGACTAAAGCTCGGCTGACTTAAATATTGATACCCGTTTGGCATAGGTACTGATAGCTGTTCGCCGCCTACACCTTGTATATACAACTGCCAATTTTCATTTAATGACGTTGATGAATAAGCCAATTTACTTTCATCAGGACTGAGTATTGGGTAATCGTAAGTTGTCTCAAGGCTTTTTGTAAATAATGGTGTGATGGTTTGCGTGTTTAGATCAACCTTTACTAATTCAGAGTAGCCATCTCTTATTTGCTCGCCATATAAGGTTTCACCATTGCTGGTTACGCTAAATCGTCGTATACCAGCAAGTTCGGTAAGTTGTGTAATATTTCCAGTGTCAGTGTTATAGCTAAATATGTCAGACACTTTGTTATAAATACCCGACTCTTCATTGCTGTACGCATTAAAATATAACGTTGTATTATTTACCCATTGCGGGTTTGCAATACCGGCTCGATTAATTTGATTAAGCACTTGTTTTTGTTCGCGCTTAAACACACTTGGCGCTGCATCGGGGATGTCTTGTGCATCGTTTTCGAGTAGCTCTTTTTGCGCTTTAGTAAACTCTTCTTGCGCTTTAATGTTGTCATCCGTGCTATAAATTATAAGCTTGGTATTACTTTCTTTATCTCGCTCAACAATTGCAATTTTACTACCATCTTTTGAAAGTGCGGGGTTACTTGCATATAAGTTAAGTTCAAGCCAAAGTTCACTATTAAGTAACACCTCCCCTTGCTCTATTTGCATTGCTTTATAGGTATATTCAGCTATAAATCGGCGGTATAGCTTGGCTGCACTTTGCCCAAACACACCGCTAAATGCCTCATCAAAATCCCGCGTTTTTACGCCTTGCATTCGCGTCCAAACACTATCGAGTGTTTGCTCTGAATAGTTTTGCTCTAGCCAATTTAAAAAGCGGCTCCCCATTAAATACGCCATTGAGCCGCCCATAAAGCCCTGCTCGCCATTTAATTGCCCATAGGTTGGCAAAGCACCTTGCTGAGCAAATTCTCGCAGTATTGACTCTGAGTAGTTATCAAATAAACGCCCACGGCCCGTCATTTTAGACTCAATCAATGTGGCATAACCTTCGGCTACCCAGCGCGGTGTATCACTGTAGGTTAAGTCGTATAAATCCCATATGCCACGTACTTTTTGCTGCCAGTCATTGCGTGTTGGCTGTGCTAAGTGTACTAAGTGAATATATTCATGCAGTACAAGTAACTGCTGCCAGCCAGCGCTGTTTGATATAACGGTGTCGGATTGTGGTGGGGTTGTAAAAAGCGCCATTACAGGATTATTTGAGGTAGGTAGCGCAAAGCCATTTGCCGCATTTAGGGGATCAAACACCACTACATCAACTGTTTTATCAAGTGCTCGGTTTTGCTGCTCAAGCACTTTGGTGCGTACTATTTCAAGCTCTGCTGCAGTTGATTTAGCAAAATCAGCATGCTCAACACTGTAGTGAACATTAAAATGTTCGGTATGAATAGTTTGCCAATCGGCTGCAAAGCTCGGTGCTGCTAGTAATAAAGCTGATGCGATAAGTGTTTTTTTCATGAGCGTCCCTAAAAGAATTCCTTAATACCATCTAGAGTATTATTAAATGTCTTTCATGGGCAGTAAGAAAGTGTAATAAAACATGTGAAAATGAGTATTTACACATGTTTTATTAGGGTGATTTACATCCAGCTGCGAGTATCTGACTCAATCTGTTTGATTGTAAAATCAATAATAAAGTCAGCATCTTGCTGCTTTATATAGGGCATAAATGCAAAGCCCGAAGCAAGTTGTATATACAGGCTTTTTAAGCCTGATTTTCTCATTAAGTACGTACTTATACTGCGTGCACTTTGCGCTTTATAAAGCTCAAAAACACGGTAATGAACGCCAATCATACCTTTGCGTACAACCATGTAATATCGGCCATTATCCTCATGCATGTAATAACCATAACGCTGATACGATAAAGTTACCAAGCCAGAAAGCACCACCAAAACACCAAGGCTAATCAAAGTATTAATATCAGCAATAAAACAAAAGCCAAACACGAGTGCACTGGGTAACAATGAATAAAAACCTAAATTTTTATACAAAAGCGCTCGTTCTGCGCGCTTAAAAGCGAGTTTTTTACTATTAAACCACGGGTAAATCCACTGGCATACACTATCAACTTGCTCGCTATTTAATACGGGTAATACTAACGTTTGTTTATTTTTTTTAGCTGCAACACTGGCTGCTATTCCACCGCTACTTGCTTGTAAACACTCCACGGTAAATCGCTTTAGTAATCGCCCCATTAGGTTTTGTTTAATAACAATAGATTGCACCTTGTCCATGCTCATAGAAAGCTGATGGCGCTCTAACAAGCCAGCAATACGTTTAAACTTTTGACCTTTAAAATAAAGCTCAAAGTTATAAAAACGAATAAGCGACATAGTCACCGATAGCATCACAGCGACCAAAACTAGCAAAACAATTAAGGTGATCATCGCAAAAGTAGCAGCACTTGCCAGCATACCAAGCTCTTGTTGATAAAAGCCTTCTACTTTCGCAATAATTTGCTTCTCTAAAAAATCAACAATCAGGTTTATAAAAGGGGCAACAGCAGCGATTGCTAAAATAGCCATATTCGACATTAAACCAAATTTGGCTATTTCTTTATTACTAATGCTTAGGCTGTTTTCGATAGTGTCTGTTTCGCTTTGTTCAGTATTTTGTATTTCTTGCTGTTGCTGCGCTTTAAAATCAAATATTTGTTTACGCATTTGCTGTGCGTAATCTTGAGTAACACCAGGTAAAACAACTTCTTGTGACACACTGCCTGCGGCATCAAAAATACAATTAACTAAGTTTACGGGGGTAAAATAAAACGGCTCGGCAATATTAACGTTTTGCACGCGGCCAAATTTAAGCGTAAGTCGCTCTTTTTTAAATACACCTTTGTTAAGCAATATTTCGTTGTCGCTACTAATACTAAACTTAAAATTTAAATAATATAAAAATGAGTAAACAAGTAGCAAAATTAGTGCAATACCGCCTGCAACCTGTGCCCAAAATAATTTATTTTCTACTTGAGTAACAAACACCACAAGCATAGGCAGTAAGTTTAAAAGGCCATCTTTTACAAACCGCACACTAAAGTGCACAACAAAGTATAAAAGTGCCCAGGGCGATACTTTTTGCCAGTAAATAGGGCTCGCTTTATCTTCGATAGTTGTATTACTCATCGACTAAAGTTGCCTGAGTAGTTGCGTCGTCTTGACGGTAATTTTGTACAAATTGGCGCATATTTTTACAATCATCATGGGTTAGCCCACTAATTTGTAAATCGGCACTTATACCGCCAGCGCTAAATAATTTAATGCTCGCAAGGCTAAGTTTTCGCTCTATTGGCCCTTGGTGTATTTCCATATGCTGTACACGCGCTAAAGGCAATACCGTCACTTGTTGCCAAATAACGCCTTTTTTAAAAGCAATGTCATGATTTCGCACTGCAAAACCTCGCAACCTCACACTTATCATGTTGTACGCCATAGATATGGCCACCAAAATAGGCATACCAATTAGCAAATACGTTTGTGCCTTATTAGCAAAGGCTTCATTGAAATAACAAACAGCAATAAGCGCTCCAATTAGCGGAATATAAAACAGAAGCGAGCTAAGTTGTGTATGTAATAAGGCTTTATCAGCCAACGGCTTAAACCTAATATCACTATGCTTTGGCAAATCCATTATTTGTTGATTGTTAAACACTATTTATCCCTATTACTGCTTTAATTACTTACCAACTAATGGTGGTTATTAAGGTGTGGCTTTGTTTTGGCTCAAGCGTTACTTTATCGCCTAAAACATTAGCGGCCTCTAGGCAGAGCATTGTTTTATATTCATCATCAGCAAAGTTAGATAAGCGTTTTGATTTTTCTATCCATGGGTTCCAAAGTACACACGAACTTGAATTTTCGCGGCTCACATTAATAACACCTTCTGGCGTATTAATGGTTTGCTCTGTATTTGCTTGTGTATAAACCATGTCGGTTTCGCGATCAAAGCTTACAATGTCATTTTGTACAAATGGCCCTTCACTAAACTCAATATATTGCGCGCCTTGCAACCCATCAACATGAGTATTTGTAATGTCTGAGGTAGGAAAATAGGTATGCAGTGCTTGAGTAAAGCTAAATGGCACACTTCCTAAGTTAGTGGTCGTCAAGCGAACCTGTAATTTATCGCTTAATACAAACTCAACTTTTAATGCGGACTGATGCGGCCAATACGTTGTATTAACAAGTTTCATGGGTAGCTTCAGACTAACTGTAATTTGCTCATCAGATTCGTGTACTTCATCGGCTTGCCATACGCTTGTGCGCGCAAAACCATGGGCTGGCCATCCATCATTAGCATGTGTACCAAACCATGGCCAACAAATTGGAATACCACCTCGAATACTTACACCTTCTTGATAGGTTTCGCTCTGTGACACCCAAATAAGCGGCTTGTTATTTTTAGGAATAAACTCGGTAATTTGCCCACCTTGCAAAAATATTTTTGCATCGCACTTTGCACTAGCTATTTTAATAAACTCAAGACCGGTTTCGCTTTGCTCAATGCTAACTGATGGCGATAATTTCATACCTTCCCCTATAATACTGATACTAAAGATTTTTAATATTTGTGCAAAAACAATAATGCATACTTAAAGTATACGCTATTGATATTAAATATTGATTGCTGAATTTGTTCATTGCCGATTAATACATCTACAGTAAACTCACAAACAATTACTTTGTACTAACAGCTGTAAATGAATAATACTAAAGTCTATGTAATAAGACTTGCCAATTATTCACAACCTACGTACTGTGCGCAACTTAATGTATACAAGATGCTAAGAATATTTAATAAATTTTGAACAATATAATTTTACATTAGTTTCTGCTCTAAGCATTAAAAACCAATAAAAGCGGGTTGAAATACAATATATAATTTGAATTCAATTTATTTGATGTGTAACATTTCGCGATTACGGCAAGCTATTGCTTTTTCGACGAGATAAAAAAATGCAGAAATATGACGAGTTATTAGTTTCTTTACGTAAAGTGATCCGTGCGATTGATTTGCACTCTAAGCAACTAAATAAAACAGCGGGTTTAACAGGGCCACAACTGCTTATTATGCAGGAAGTTTCCCAAACAAACGGCATAACTGCCAGTCGTATTGCTCAAAATGTCAATTTAAGCCCAGCAACCGTCACAAATATTCTAGATAGAATCGAAAGTAGAGATTTAGTAACACGCGTACGCAGTCAAATGGATAAACGACGAGTGAGCTTATACCTCACAGAAAAAGGAAAAGAGTTACTTGAAAAAGCACCTCAGCCATTGCAAGAACACTTTATTGAAAAGTTCTCTGCACTTGCTGAATGGGAACAGAGTCTTTTACTCTCGTCAATGCAGCGCGTAGCCGCAATGATGGATGCTGACAAATTAGATGCATCTCCCCTACTAGAAGTTGGTGCGCTGACTCAAGCTCCTAAAGAATAAATAATAAAAACACATAAGTTTTGTACTTACTCTAAACGTAAGGCGTTTTTTGACGCCTTGAATTTTTTATTTTTTAATCAACATCTGAGCAGCTACTATGACTAAACTCTCTAAATTAACGTTAGCATTAATTTTAAGTGGTGTTACTGGCACTTCTTACGCCACGGATCTCGACACCCTTCAAAACCAATTAAAACAACTAAAACAGCAAATGCAGCTGCTCGAAAATCAATTAATCGAAGAGAAATCCAAACAACAGAAAATCAATAAAAAGCATGAAGAGCAAGTTGCTAAAATTAGTAAAAAGGCTCAGCAAACAGCAACTGTTGTAGAGCCAGTAAAAAAAGACGACGGTATTAAATTCGGTGGTGCAATTCGCGCTAACTATAGCGTGGCCTCATACGATGAAGATAATAAAGATCGTGACGGTGATTTCGATTTTGATATTTTTCGTTTAAATGTATCAGGAAAAATTAACGATATCTCAGTAAATGGTGAAATTCGCTTTTTTGATTATATGACCGTAATTAAATATGCCTATCTAGGTTATGAGTTTACAAATGATTGGGAAGCGCAAGCAGGCATTACACAAGTGCCATTTGGTAACGGTCCTTATAATTCTCATAACTACTTTTTTAGCAGCAACTATTATATTGGCCTAGAAGATGATTTTGATTTAGGTGTTGTCGTTAAACGCAAATTGAAAGATAACTGGAAATTAGACTTAGGCTTTTTCAAAAATGACGAGCTTGGCGGTGTTGACGGATCAGCATCAGATAAAAGCCATCGTTATTCTTATGATATTGTTGGTAGCCGCAGTGCAAGCGAAGGAACATATGCAGAACCAGCTAATGAGCTTGGTGAGTACAATACCTTTGCTGGGCGTGCAACATATCAAATTAAGCACAATAAAAACATAACAACAGATATTGGTATTTCACTACTCAGTGGCGGCTTACATGACGGTGTAGACCGAGCAGGTAGTTATGGTGCATGGGCTGTACACCTTGATAGTCAGATTAATAACTGGAATATTCAGCTTCAACATGGCGAGTATGACTACGACTTAGACGATCAAAGTGACCGTATTTCGGTTGCAGCCTATGCCTATTACGATACGATTTCAAGCGAGGCAACTATGTCTAGCCTTAACGTTGCCTACAATTATTCGGTAGAATGGGGGCCTGTAAATGCCCTACAATTTTATAACGACTACAGCACCATATACGACAAATCAGACGATAGCGCCAATACATGGATGAATATAACAGGTGTGAGTGTATCGGCCGGTGCCTTTTTTACCTACTTTGATTATGTTCAAGCGCGTAACCAGCCATTTATTGGCGGAACAATGATAGGAGATGGCGATACAGAGCGTCGCTTCAATATAAATTTAGGTTACTATTTCTAAAAAAGTCGCACATAATCTATTTAACAATAAAAAAGGGACAAAATACATTTGTCCTTTTTTATTGCGTGCTGTTGTTATTTCATACCAATCTGCTTATATATTTGGTCTATTAAATGATAAAAAACCGCACTAAAACCAAGCAAAAATTTTTAACGAAATGAGTCACTATTTAATACTATATAATCATCATGTTTTTAATAAAATTGGCATAAGTACTTCGAATTACGCCTCAATTAGCCTACAATTTAATGTATCCGTAATTAAACAAAATGAGTATAAGTGAATATAAGAGCAGCCTTTGTTTGTTATAAAAATTTATGGCTAAAAATGCTAGGGCTGATACTGGTTGCACTTGGTATTATTGGCATTGTACTGCCTGTTATGCCCACCACTATATTTTTCATTTTAGCGCTCACTTGTTTTACTCGCTCATCGCCCGCGCTAGAACACTGGTTACTTAACCATCCTCGTTATGGGACTACATTACAACAGTGGCAAGCTCACAAAGTGGTTCCCGTTAAAGCAAAATGTTATGCCGCCATTGGCATGTTAATTGGGTTTATATTTTTACTGTACTCTACTGCCCCGATTTGGGTTATTTACCTCGTTGCAGCGATAGAAATATCGGTAATGATTTACCTTATCTTAAGGCCCTCCACTCCACCTAAGTACTAAACGCATCCCTACAAATACCCTCTACTTGTAAAATCTTAATGTAAAGTTAAGTAAGTAAATTTGTAATGACTAATGCAAATCATTATCATGTTGTAAATTTTACAACATTAAACTATTTATGGCGTTTATTAATAAGCGAACTTTGTATAGTACAAGTCGCGCTCTACATATTTATATTTCTACAGCTTTGTTTTTTCTGCTTATTTTGTTTTGCGTTAGCGGCATTGTGCTCAACCATATTGATTGGCTTAAAAACGATAAAAATAACGGCCAAGTAACGGCGGCAATTCCAGCTGAGTTAGTTACCAAAGCGAATGAACAGCTAAATACGTTACCTACGCTTTACCCTGAAATAGAAGCTTACCTAGCCGAGCAATATTCACTTACAAAAGTAAAAAGCATTGAGTGGGAAAAAGAAGACGCGCTTGTCATGCTCGACTACCCACTACCTGCTGGGTTTGCCTACGCAGAGCTTGACTTTACAACTGGCGAGCTAAATCTTGATTACCAAACAGGTGGCTTTTTAAGCCTTATTGGCGACTTACATAAAGGCCGCCACAGCGGTGAAATATGGAGTTGGGTGATTGATATATCTGCCGTACTAATGATTATATTTGCCATCACCGGCATGATTATTTTGTTTCAAAATAGAAAAAAACGCTTAGCAGGAATATGGATAACTTTACTGGGAGTGGCAACTCCACTGGTTATATATTTATGTTGGGTTCCACAAATAAAAGGAGTGTCTTAATGGTTAAATTTAAATTATTTATAAGCGCCGCATTACTGCTCGTAGCTGCGTTTTTTCAAACAACAGCGCATGCGCAAACATCACAGCTAGAGATTGAATTAACGCTTCCTGACTTAGAAGTGCAACCGTATCACCGCCCTTACGTTGCAGTTTGGCTTGAAACTCCTGAGCGCAAACACGTTACAACGCTTGCACTTTGGGTGCAAAAAGCAGAATGGTTTAAAGACTTACGCCAATGGTGGCGTAAAGCCGGTAAAAGCGATGCCAACTTTGACGGCATTAGCGGCGCAACCAAGCGCGCGGGTACTTACACCATAAATTGGCAAGGTAATGATTTAGACGGTAACCCAGTAAAACCAGGTAAATACTTACTAAATATTGAAGTTGTACGCGAAGAAGGCGGCAGAGACTACACCCGCGTTGAGCTCGATTTAACTAAATCAGGCAAGCTGACAATTGATGGTAAAAACGAGTTTTCTAAAAGCTTCGTCACTGTAAGCACTAAGTAGCTGCTACTTAATCATTTGAATTTAAGGAAATACAATGAAAATTAATTTATTAAAAACCGCATTAATCGGCGCATTGAGCTTATCTGCTTTAGTGTCAACTTCAGCAAGTGCACACGGACGCTGGTTACTACCTTCGCATACATCTTTATCAGGCGATAAAGCGCATTACGTAATGATTGACGCTAGTATCTCTAACGAAATATTTGCACCAGACAAAGCCTTTAAACCTAAAGAAAAAGGCGCCGAGTACGACGACACATTATTAATGGCACTTGCGCCTAATGGTGAGCCAGTAAGCGACACCATTCGTGCTTATTACTTAAAACGTAAAAGCTCAGCTGCTGTAAGCTTAACAGAGCAAGGCACTTACCACATTGCAATGACCCAAAAGCCAATGTACATGACCTTCTACAAAAATGAAGAAGGTAAGCGCAAGCGCGTATTTGGTAAAAAAACAGACGCAAAATTACCAAGCAATGCAAAAGATGTAACGACAACGAAGGTTGTTTCAACAGTAGATACATTTGTAAGCCGAAATGGCACCTCAAAACCTGCACAGTTAGGTTTAGGCTTAGAGCTTAGCGGTCCAACGCATCCAAACGATTTATTTGTAGGTGAACAAGCACGTTTTCAGTTACTACAAGATGGTAAATCTGCTGGTGAAGGCGTTGAAGTAAGTATTTTAAAAGGCGACACACGCTACCGTAACGAGCGTGGCGAAGTAAAAGTAACGACCGATAAAGACGGGATGTTTACAATTACGTGGAAAGAGCCAGGCCTATACCTAATCGAAACCTCTAACAAGGTTACCGTAAATGAAGAAGGCGTAGATGCAGGACGTTATGCATTATTTACAACGCTTGAAGTTGCCCCTGAATAATTTAAATTACTAAATTTAAAAAATTGAAAGGCCAAGCATTTGCTTGGCCTTCTTACGTATTACTAACTTTTATCTAAAATCCCCTTGAATTCGCAACCATTCGACACAAGATTGCAACTACAACGATCCAAACGCCTATATCACGCGTAAACACTGGGGCGTGTTGGCCTTTGTGGATTGAAATTTGTTCAATCTAGGAGCGATTTAATCGCGGCGCGAGGTTTGTAACCTAGTGGGCTAAGTAAAAACTGAGTAACAAAGAGTTAATCGTTCCTAGAAAGAACCCAAAGGGCAGCGCATGTTTGGCATTTATGCTGCGTTATCGCCTATTTATGGGGAGTAACCACACTACATAGGCTCTGCCTTGCCTAAAAGCCAAACATACTGCTGCAAATTCAATCACCAAGGCAACACGCCCCAGCTTACTTGTTAACAACTTAGAATATCTTAGATAGTTTTTATCTTTGCACTAGGGTAGTCGCTTCTATATGATGCGCTCCTTTTTAAAATCAATAGTCAGCAGCCCTCAAGGGAATCAACATCATGTTAAAGCCATTATCAGCCAAAAAAGTAGCACTTAGCCTGGCCGTTTCTTCTGCACTTAGTGCACCCTATTCTTCTGTATTTGCTGCAGAACAAGATGTTCAAGCCGAAAAAAGCATTGAAGTGATTTCAGTAACAGGTACTCGCCGTAGCTTACGCAGTATTGCCGAAAGCTCAGTACCTGTAGATATTATTACCAGCGGTGATATGCAAAGTACGGGTCAGCTAGAAATAAGCCAAATACTAGCAAACCAAGTACCTAGCTTTAACTACCCAAGTGCCACTATGGGTGATGGTACTGACCATGCAAAACCAGCTGTTTTACGTGGATTAGCACCCGATCACACCCTAGTGCTCATTAATGGCAAACGCCGCCATGCCGGTGCGCTATTAAACTTAGCAGGTGTTGTTGGCCGAGGCTCTACCGCTGTTGATTTGAACATGATTCCAACATCAGCCATTAAGCGTGTTGAAGTACTACGTGATGGCGCAGCCGCACAGTACGGTTCTGATGCAATTGCTGGGGTAATTAACATTGTACTTAAAGATGCCTCAGAAGGCGGTAGCGTAAGCGTAACGTACGGTAAATACGATACTCAAATGGCTGGCGTACCTCAGCTAGAAAGCACCTATGCAGATGCAAACGGCGACTTAGCGTTTAATACCGGTGGCGACCGCGAAGTAAACGACGGTGCAACTCGCACTGTTAGCGCAAACTCTGGTTTTGCGTTATCTGATAACGGCTTTGTAAACGTATCAATTGAGTACCGTGATAACGACTCAACTCAGCGCTCAGGCTTTGACCCACGCGAACAATACAGCCGTCTTGATGATGGCAGCCTAGACCCACGCGAATTTACTATCGATCGTTACAACCACCGCTTTGGTAAAGCCGACCTTGAAGATTACGCGTTGTTTTACAACATGGGTTACGATTTAGATAACGGCTTAAACCTTTATTCATTTGGTAGCTACTCAAAGCGTGAAGGTAATTCAGGTGGTTTTTACCGCCGTGCAAAAGACAGCCGTAACGTTTTAGAAGTGTACCCAGATGGCTTTTTGCCGCAAATTGAAACAGACGTACAAGACTACTCATTTGCGCTGGGCTTAAAAGGCGAAACTAACGACTGGACATGGGATGTAAGTACCAACTACGGCCGTAACGACTTTGGTTTCGGTGTTATAAATAGTATTAACACATCACTAGGTGCCGACAGCCCAAACGAATTTGACAACGGTGCATTGGTTTACGATCAGTTTTTAGTAAACGCAACGGCCAATACCACACTTGATTTAGGCTTACCTGATGACGTATTTTTTACCGTAGGTACTGAATACCGCCACGAAAGCTACAAAATTGAAGAAGGCGAAGAAGCGTCTTACATCACCGCACTTGATAGCGATGGTAACCCAATTGCAGCCGGTGGCGCGCAAGTACTTGCTGGTTTTGGACCAGAAAGTGCGACTGACGAAAGCCGTCATAACATCGCTTTATTTGTTGAGTTTGATACCTACTTAACAGAAAAATGGAACGTAGTTTTAGCGGGTCGTTATGAAGATTACAGCGACTTTGGTGACACATTTACTTCTAAGCTTGCTTCGCGTTACAGCATTACTGAAAACCTATCGCTGCGCGGTGCAATTAGCACAGGTTTCCGTGCACCATCTTTAGCGCAAAGCTCGTACCGCCAAATCTCTACTGTACTTGAGAACAACCAACCATTTGAAGTTGGTCTATTCCCAACCGATTCTGCAGCAGCGCAAGCGCTAGGCGCACAGCCGTTAGATGCTGAAGAGTCAGTAAACGTTACTGCGGGCTTTATGTACACGCAAGGCAGCTTTAGCTTAACAGTAGATGCATACCGTATTGATATTGATGACCGTATTGTATTGTCTGAAAACTTAGAGGGCGATGCAGTTGTTGAAATACTACAAAATGCCGGTGAGCTAAATACCGAAAGCGTACGTTACTTTACCAACGCGATTGACTCACGCACGCAAGGTGTTGATATTGTTGCTACTTATAACCTAGATTTAGACAACTTAGGTGATTTACGCCTAAACGTAGCCGCTAACTTTAACGATACCGAAGTAACACACGTAAACGACAACCCAGCACAGCTTAACTCACTAGGTGACGACTACGTAGTGTTTGCACGTCGTGAAGTAGGCCGCTTTGAAGAGGGCACGCCAGATAGCAAATGGAACTTATCAGCAGTGTGGAACTTTAACGAATGGCAAACAACGCTTCGTGCCACACGTTATGGTGAAGTCGCTGATATATCAACTACAGCTGATCGCGATGAATACCTAGACCCTAAATGGATCACCGACTTAGAAGTGGCATACCGTCCAGACGAATATTGGAAATTTGCCGTTGGTGCAAACAACTTGTTCGATCAATACCCACAAGCAACCGTGGATAACATTGGTTACTCTGACTTTGGCCAAATATTCCCGTACACACCGTATGCACCTTACGGATTAGACGGACGCTTTTTATACGGTAATATTACTTACAGCTTTTAATTAGTTTACTAATAAAAGCAGAGCAATTATAAAAGGATGCATCACGCATCCTTTTATATTAATAATTAGTTATTTTAACCACTTATTAGTATTTCAACTTTCATAAAAAACCACCACCCTATACAAAACAACAGCTTACATTTCGGCCTCATTTTTGCTCTATATTGTTTATATAAATACAAATAATAAATACCAAAGGACTAAACATGAGCTCATCAACTGTATCTAACATTACAAAACCACTTTCACTTATTGGCGGCATTTTATTATTAAGTGGCTGTGTATTTCATATATCGCCAAGCGTTGCCTCAGTAAAACAAACAAAACAGCTATCACTGCCAAGCAATAATTTAGAATATTTAAATGTGTTAAGCGGCGCAGGTAGCCTTGAAATAAAAGGCTCAAAAACGGCCACCAGCATCAGTGTTGATGCCACTATTTACACAGCCGACATTGAAGACGAATACGAGCTAACGCTCGAGCAAGACGGTAAACAGGCAAAGCTTGTTGCCCAAAATAAAAGTCGTAATGGTATTAGCTTTTACAGTGGCCAATCTCCAAGTATTAATTTAGTGGTTACTGTGCCAAGTAATCTAAATTTAGATATTGATGATGGCTCTGGCGACATTTTAATAAGTGCTATGCAAAGCAATATTGATGTAAAAGACGGCTCAGGAGATTTAACGATAAGCGGTGCTAAAAACCTAACTGTTGACGATGGATCAGGTGAAGTAAACCTTGAAAACATCGCAGGTAATTTAGAATTAACCGATGGATCTGGCAGTATTCACATTAACAACGTAAGCGGCAATGCAACTATTGACGATGGTTCTGGCGAAATGCACGTGAGCAACATAACCGGTTCGCTAAACGTTGAAGATGGATCGGGTGATATAGTAATAAGCCATATTAGCGGTGCAGTTAATGTTGATGATAACTCTGGCGACCTGCTTATTGAGCATATTGGTTCAAGCGTAACAATTGAAGATGGTTCGGGTGATATTCGCGTTAATCATGCAAAGGGGCTGACTATCACTGAGTCGGGCTCGGGCGATGTAAGTATCGATAATATTAGCGGTTCAGTAAAAGTAGCTGACTAACTTTATTTAAGCGTTATTCAACTGCCATTTAATATACTTTATGCCCTATCAATCTGGGCATAAAGCACTCCTCTCAAAGTATAAGTTATTTAAAAGCAGCACTGCTTCACGTTAACTATTTCCTAAAATAATATAAAAAGTACCTATTTTGATTTATTTTTTTGCTTTATAGCTAATTTCGGTACATATTAGTATTCGACTTTATTAAAAGGATATTAATACTATGAAATGGAAACTCTTAATTCTAATCACGACTCTATTCACGCTTGTTGCATGTGGCTCTGGTGGTTCAGACTCCAAAACAGTAACTAAACCGCTCAGCACTAACACAAAGCCTGTTGCGGTTATTACCACCGAGCAATCGAAGTTTAAAGTAAATACCACCCTCGTGTTTAGCGCAGCACAAAGTAGCGACCCCGATGGCGATGCACTCACCTATCAATGGCAATTAACCAGCAAAAACGAACAAGTAGAAATACCGATTACGGTTAATAATGAAAGTACCGTTGAGTTTTCAGTATCTGAAGCACAAGAGTACCAATTAGTATTAACCGTGAGTGACGGCAAGCTTTCAAGCACACCGGCACAAAAACAACTCACCGTTACTGCAAGTACCCAACTAACTGCTAACGCAGGTAGCACACAAACCGTTAAACAAGGTGATGTTGTGCTTTTAAATGGCGCGCAAAGTAGCACAACCAGCGGCGCCATTAATCAATACAAATGGCAATTTATTACCAAGCCCGTAGCAAGTAATGCAACGCTTGAAAATGCGACTCAAGTAAAAAGCCAGTTTGTTGCAGACGAAATAGGCGAGTTTAAAGTTGAGCTTACCGTTACTGATTCACAAGGTGATACAGCAAGCACTGTCGTACTCATAAAAAGTGAATCGCTTAATTCTAATTCATCGCCACAAGCGGTTATAAACGTAGAAAATCAAACAATTGCCCCAAATGAAGTTGTTACACTTTACGGTAACCAAAGTACTGATCCCGATAAAAACGATACGCTTAGTTATGCGTGGGCAATTACAGCAAAACCCCAGGGCAGCACGCCTGCTCTTTCAAACATGCAAAATCATACCGCTGGGTTTTCAGCGTCTACAGCTGGAGATTACGCGCTTTCACTCACTGTTACCGATCAACAAAACGAAAGTGATATCGCATCAGTTACTTTAACTGTTACCACAAGCAATAAAGCCCCAATAGCAACACTTGAATCCGAACGTGATATTACGTTAAACGAATCAACCACTTTGCAGTGCCAACAATGCAGCGACCCAGACGGAGATACGCTGAATTATAACTGGCAGTTACAAGCCAAGCCTGTAAATAGTGCATCGCAACTGACTAACAACACATCAGCAACGCCCTCTATTGTTGCCGATAAAGAAGGCGACTACGTTGTAGTGCTTACAGTGTCTGATGGGCAATTAAGCTCAAACCAAGCAACCTCAGTACTGCATGCCAGTAGCAATAAAAAGCCTATTACTTTGGTAACTTATGAAACCTCTATAACGGTTGATGAACAAGTTTTACTTGATGCCTCAACTAGTTACGATCCAGAAGGCCAGTCACTAAGCTACCAATGGGAAATCATTTCGTCGCAAGGCCAAGCAACGCTTAGCAGTAATACAATATCAAAACCAACGTTTAGCGCATCAGTAGAGGGACAAGTGGTTATTTCGTTACGCACTAACGATGGCGTGCAGTTCTCTGACACAAAAACCCTAACAATTGATGTAATACAAAACGCATTGCCAGTAATTAGCTTCACGGGGGAGCAATCGCGCTACGATGTAGTGGGCAATGCAGTTAAATTTGATGTAAGCCAAAGTTACGACCCAGAAGGAACCTCTCTCGATTACGCTTGGACGCTATCAGCGCCTTCAGGCTCGAGCACCAGCTTAAGCAATACAAACCAAAGTATTACCGAATTTATCGCAGATATGACAGGTAGTTACACGCTAACCGTTATAGCAACTGATGCTGATGGATTTTCAAAAAGTGTGCAATTCTCAATTACAGTAACTAACTCTGCACAACTTACCGGTCGTATTAAAGGGCAACTCACTAATGTGCAAAAAGCCGCTATAAGCAATGCACAGCTAACAATTAATGGACAGCAGTACAGCACCAACACAAATGGCTTTTTTGATGAAGAGGTTAATTTAGCGCAAGGCGAAAAAATAACGATAACAACATCAGATCAAAGGCTTGCAGCTGGGGAATACAACTCCGTAGCAATTACGCAAAGCAACTTTACTGTGGATATAGGCCAAAATAGCATGCCCGTTTTACAAGCTGTTGAGGTTTCAGTATTTGTGTGTGCTGAGTTTTCAGGCCCCGACACCGTTAACCTACGCTTTAACATGGTAGATACACTTTTAGCGTCAGATAGCTTTCAATTTAGCTTTGATCAAACAAAACCACTTACTTTACAAAAAAGCGGAAGTACCTACCTCGATAGCGAATTGGATATCGACCTACCTGCATCTGCCGAATTTGAAGTAACAGTAATTGAAACAAACGTTGAAAATACAATCAGCTCAAACATTACTATTTACCATTCTGATTCAGGCCAACCGAGCTCAGCAATTATAAGTATTTGTAATATTTAGCCCCCAAATAAGCCCTTCAACATAAAGTGCTATTTTTAGCCCAGTAGTTATAACCATTAGTGTTATAACTACTGATAAATAAACAACTTTGAGCCATATAATCCATTGTATTTTATAAGCAGCTAAGCCATTCTAAAAGCCTTGATGTTATTAGGATAAACGCGTGTTAGAAATTGCTTTAATTTACTTAGCAGCAGCCATTGTAGCTGTGCCTATTGCTAAACGAGTCGGACTGGGCTCAGTATTAGGTTATTTAATTGCCGGAATACTCATTGGCCCTTATGCGCTGGGTGTTGTGGGCGATCAAACCGATGTAATGCACTTCGCAGAATTTGGCGTAGTAATGATGCTGTTTTTAGTGGGCCTTGAACTACAACCTTCGCGTTTATGGACATTACGCCACTCTATTTTAGGGCTTGGCGGCTTACAGGTTGTGCTATCGGCAGCGGCTATTTTTGCATTTTGTTATTGGTTTTTTGCCATGCATTGGCAAACCGCACTCGCCATTGGTTTAATGCTGGCGCTCTCCTCTACCGCTATTGTACTGCAAAGCCTTGAAGAAAAAGGCTGGCTAAAGCAAGAAGCCGGACAAAACGCTTTTTCGGTATTGCTGTTTCAAGACATCGCAATTATTCCTATTTTAGCCCTATTGCCACTGCTTGCATTTGCCCCGCAAACTAGCTCAAAAGAAATCAGCGATTCGATTATTGCAAGCTGGCCTGTATGGCAACAAGTATGTGTATCGGTCGCGGTTATTGCCGCTATTATTGCCGGCGGTAAATATGTATCGGCCCCGTTATTTAGATACATTGCCCAAACGCACATGCGTGAAATATTTACTATTTTTGCACTGTTTTTAGTGGTCGCTATTGCACTGGTTATGCAAAGTATTGGTTTATCGCCTGCATTGGGAACTTTTTTAGCGGGCGTTGTACTTGCCGAGAGTGAATTTAGACACGAATTAGAAGCTGATATAGAACCCTTTAAAGGCTTACTGTTAGGGTTGTTTTTTATAACTGTTGGCGCATCAATTAACTTTGAACTGCTATTTAACGAGTTTAGTACCGTTATTGCCTTAGTAGTTTTACTCATAGTAGTTAAAGCCTGCATTTTATTTGCCCTTGCCGTTACCTTTAAAATTAACAGTAAACAGCAGTTATTATTTGCCCTAGCGCTTGCCCAAGGCGGTGAATTTGCCTTTGTACTGTTAAGCGTAACCACTACCTTAAGTATTTTAACGCCCGAGCAAACCAGCCTTGTTACCTTAGTTGTCGCGGTATCAATGCTAATAGCGCCGTTATTACTTATGGTTTATGAGCAAATACAAAAACGCAGCAGCAGTGCTTTGCCTGAGTTTGATAAGCCAGAGCAAATTAGCACCGCTAAGCACGTAATTATTGCGGGCTACGGACGATTTGGGCAAATTATGGGGCGTTTACTGCACGCGCAAGGCTACGAAATTACCGTACTTGATCACAGCCCTAGCCAAATAGAATTACTACGCCGTTTTGGCAATACCGTATTTTATGGTGATGCCGCACGCCAAGAACTCCTTGAAGCCGCAGGTGCTCACACCGCGCAAATGCTGGTAATTGCAATTGATAACCCCGATAAAACCATTGAGATAATTAAGCTCGCGCATAAAAACTACCCGCAACTTAAAATAGTTGCTCGCGCAATCGACCGCCGCCATGCGTATCAGTTACTTAATTTAAAAGTAGATGCGTTTAACCGCGAAACAGTCGACTCAGCTATTAACCTTGCCGTAGAGGCACTCGAGTTATTAGGTAACACTAAGCAAGATGCAGAACGCGCCGGTAAGCTGTTTAGAGACCACGACCGCGCTGCAGTTGTGCAACTTGCCGAGCTGTGGGGCGACGACGCCAGCTACGGCGTAGCCGTGCGCCAACGCATGGAAGATTTAAAACAAGTTCTGCAACAAGATAAACAAGCACAAAGCGATTTAAATACCTGCGATAGCGGCGATTGCGAAGACGGCTTAACAGAAGTAGCGAGTAAACCTAAAAAGCCTGATGATGCTCATTTGGAGTAGCGTCTAAAAACTGATATGTGCTATTAGCGTGAGTTAATAGCACTGTGAATAAGTGCTACAATCAAATAAGTTGTCTGAAAGCATAGCTGTACTTTTTAGTTAGTGTTCAAAGCGCTTATATGTTCCACGCCAATCTAAGTTTTCAGGATATTTAACCTTATAAGCATTTATTTCAGCCTTAGAAGCGTACTGAAAATAGATAGAAAAATAGTCACTTATGTAGCTTTCGCCGTCACCCATTCTCCAAAATATATCGCTCGGATGATAATTTGGAAATTTAATCCAAGGCGGTTTTGGCGGAGTATGCTTTAACTTATTTTCATAACGCTCTTTAAGCATTTTATTCCAAGCAGCTCTATGCTCTAGATACTTACCCCATTTTTCATCGGTAGTGTTAGCTGGTTTTTCACTTCCCATTGATGAAATAGGTATAAGCATTAAAATAAACACTAAGACGGTGTAAATATTTATAAAATTACGCATGACTAAATATGAGCTTTAATAAATGCTTTTAGTTCTTCTTTTTCGGCTTCGTTTGTAAATGTGCTAGCTGGGATTATTAAAGCCAATAACTTGTCTACAAATATATATAAATCACCTTTATTTTCTTCCATTGCTTCAACGGCTTGCCATTTATAAAAGTAACTTCCAAGATGATTAGTCTCGCAAATGCCATCAGCTTGAAATTCAATTGTTTTATTGCCAATCATTACGCCATTTTCATTGGGGATTGATTGCTCTTTTAACTTATAATTATTGTATAAAAATACAATAATTAATATTAAAAATGGCACTGCTACAATTAACCCACTTGGCCAATGAAAGTCAGAAAGGCGAATAGACTCAACCTGAAAAAAAGTCATAAGAACAACGGCTAGCACAAACCATACAATCATGTTTTTTATAAACCCTAAACCTTTATTATCTTTAGGCGCACACAACTTTTTTATTATAAAATCAGCATAGTCGGTATAATTCTTTTTAGTAACAGTAATAGATTTGAGCATAGTAATGTCCATATAGAACGCTTTTTAGCGCACAATTAAGTTTTGTGTTTAAGTAAATAGCTAACTACAAGCGTGTATCAAGCTTAACCAACTCACCTGATAGTACATCAAAAATATAATAAAGTGCTTCACTCTCCGGCTTGGTATAAATTAATACCATATTATTACTAATTAGCTGATAGCCTTCAATATTATCCATAATAGATTTCAAGCCAGAGCCGTCGTATTCAGAAACTAATAACTCTTTTTGGTCATCACTATTTAAAAAGCCATTTTTATTTGTATCTTTTTGTACAACTGAGAAGATGTTTTTACTTAGAACGCTTTGGTAACTGGTTTCTTTTAATTGAACCGGAGAAAAGCCTACAATTAATACGTTATTTTTGAATAACACTTTGTTTTTCTCGCCAGCTTTAGTAAACATTAAATTTACTGCATTACGACTCAAACTCAGTGCTGATGAAATAATAATCTCAGCATTAGCGCTGTAAGGTTTTTGATTTATTATTTTGTCAGACGTGATTTCTAAAATGTGAACATCTTTGATTTGACCAATATAATTTTTTTGTAACTTTGGTTCTTCATCAAGGGCTACGCTATGTTCAATCACCTGAACCTTAGGCGCAGAATAGCCACTTTTAAAAAGATCACTAATAAGGCTCTTACCAATAGCAAAAATTACAACTATCGCAGCAATAAATAGTAATACCTGATTAGATTTCTCAATAAAATTCATAATACGTGTTCTCAACGCAAACTCCTTATAAACAACTGTTTCACCTTTGGTAATTAATTTTTTACCCATTTTATATTGGTTTTTTTAATACCTAGACCTTGCTTGAAGCTTACAGGAAACTCTAATGTGGGCTTACCAGCCCAGCCTCTTTCAAGATATAAATTGTAGCCGTCATCATTTTTTTCATATGTAACAGCGGACAACCAAATACCATCCCAATCACCTAAAAAATCCAGTTCAGCTAAAGTGTTTGGGTATACCCCATTGCGGGTTTTATGTAGCTCAATTAGAGAAATAGCAGATACAAAGTTTTGTGTACCAAATTTCTCATCGGCCCCAGTTACTTCAAAATCACACCCAGATAGTAATAAAACAAATAAAAGACTAAATATATACTTTGTCATATGAAGCAACTTCTAACTTTGTTTAAACATTGCCGCAGGAAAATAACAAGTGAGTCCATACAAAGCATATAACTAAAAGTACTCGCATTTAATTCCCCATATAACAGCTTTGTTAATAGGCACTGTTGCAAACATCCCTATTGCGTGGACTTCTATTAGTATCAAATAGCGTAAGTTATTGCCAACTATAAATAATTAGTAAAAAGTTATGCTCATTTATAAGAAGGGACGGTTATTCGAGGTATTGTTTAGGCGGAAGTATTTTAAATTCACTTTATTTTAGAGGGCGGTTGGTAGCTCACCACAGCTTGCTGACTGAAGTATAAATTTACCCCCAACACAGCAAGCTCGTCCTACGCCACATTAAAACTCAATTAAAACCTAGTGGTGGTGCCCGCCTTGAATAGCTTCGCCCTGCTGGTTATAAAAACCTGTTGCGCTGTGTTCTATAAAACCAAGGTTTATCATTTTTACTAAAAACGGGTCATTTTCGTTATCGCCAATGTCGGCGTAATCTGTGGTTTGAAAGCGATCCCATTGTGCAAATTGAGCGGTAATTAATGGCTCATCAGTGCTTACATTATTAAGGCTAAGCAAGGTAGTTGTTTGGCTTTTTTTATTACTAATACTAAATGTTTTAACTAATTTTGAATGCGTAAAAAAGGACGAGGTTAAAGTCGTTGCCATTTTCGCTCAATGTATAGTTTTTTACTTCATCGCAGCCTTTACCTTGTGTGCTTACTAAGGTCATTTTTTTTATTAGGTGGTTATCCACCAGCTGACTTTTAGCACTCCAATTTTGCACGCCGCGTACTTCAGATGGTTGGTATTCAATGCCGCGTTGCTGGGCATTAAAGTAACGTATTGGTCGTATTTGATTATTGGCTAAGTGCTGCCAAAGCTCGGTTATTACTTCACTTTGATGCGCTACTTGCTGGTTGTTTCGCCAAAGGGTAAGTGACTCGCTACTTTGCTGCGCTTTATGGCTGTTGGTAATTTTATAATCGGCTTTTAAATGCTTAGCATCAATATCACATTGCGAGGCAAAGCTACTTGTACTTACAAGCGTGGCAATTATTAATAACGCTTTTTTCATTTAGCTATCTCTTATTTATATTTCAAGTTTATGGCAATAACATAACGATTAAAAATGTCAGCTTAATGACAAAAACCCCGCAAAGTAGGCGGGGTTTTTTATTTAGATATATTTAACTAAATTTATAACTAGCCGGTATTTATTGCGCTAGTTTTTCGTCTGCGGTTTTTACAAAGTCAGCGGCAAAGTCCATTACATGGAATAAAAAGCTTTGCTCGTTTGTGCCTGTTACCAAGTGTGCACCAGGTCCCATTGCATAAACGCCTACGTCTTCACCGGCATGTGTTTCTGAGCCCATTGGTACAAGTGCTTCTTGATGAAAGCCCGGTGTGGTTGTATCAACATCAGTTAAATCAACACGCCCTGTAACCGGTGCAAACGCGTAACCTGCATCGGCATTGGTCTCGCTACCTAGGTTTCTAAAGCCACCACCATTTGTGTAACCAACCGTTGTATAAGGCATATCGTCGGCAGCTAAGCTTGGCTCCGTTGCACCTACTGCAACCACTTTACCTAAAATTGGGTTACCGCGTTTAGGGTAACCGGCAATGGTAAATACATGGCTGTGATCGGCAGTTACAACTATTAATGTTTCTTCTGGGTTGGTGTTTTCCATCGCCACTTTAACGGCTTTGGCAAGCTCAATAGTGTCGTTTAACGCGTTATAAGCGTTACCCGCATGATGCGCGTGGTCAATTCGACCCGACTCAACCGTTAAGAAAAAACCTTGCTCGTTGTTATCAAGTACGTTTATTGCTTTTTCGGTCATTTGTGAAAGCGAAGGTTCGCCTGCAACATCGTTTGCGCGGTCAGCTTCGTACTGCATGTGGGACTCATTAAATAAGCCAAACACTTTAGTGGCGTCGTCACTTATTGCATCAAAACCGGTTTGATCCATTACGTACGTGCCATTTGGATATTGCGTTTTCCACTCTGCGGTTAAGTCGCGGTTATCTGTTCGATCCCCTTCAACAGCACTTACTGCATCGGTTGAATTAAACGCGGCATCTTTTGGTAAAAAGTGACGACGACCGCCGCCCATTACTACGTCAATACCGTCTACATCAACACCACTAAAGCGTGCTTCTAGGTTGGCTTCAAAATTAACCAGTTGCGATGCAATGTCTTCACATGTTGCAGCACTTTCTGGCATATCGGAGATATCTTCCCAGTTACGCTCTGCCGATTTAGCATACGTTGCAGCGGGTGTTGCGTGAGTAATACGCGCTGTCGAAATAATCCCTGTTGCTTTGCCTGCAATTTCAGCAAGCTCTAACGAGGTAACAAGTTCGTGCCCTTTGCCTGATGCACAATTACCACGTTCAACCGCTTCATCAATACCAATAACGCCTGCATCGGTTTTAACGCCCGATGCCATTGCGGTCATAGTGCCTGCCGAATCTGGCGTTTGCGCATCTACGTTGTATGTTTTTACAAAGCCCGAAAAAGGCATAGTTTCAAAGCTTAACTGGTGATCTTCACCCATTTCGCCCTCTAACTGACCCGCTAAAATACGTGCTGCGGTTATGGTAGAAATACCCATACCATCGCCCACAAATAAAATTACGTTTTTAGCTTTGCCTGATTCAGTAACAATGTTGCTACTGGCTGTTTGTGCTGCACCCAATTTTGTTTGTGCTTCACTAAACCACGTATTGCTAGTGAGCGAGGCTAACTGCTCGCTTGTTAGCGACGTTGCGGGTGCATTACACACTAAATTAGTTGAGTTAACTTCATCGCTGTCTAGCACGTCGTTATTATTTGTATCTGCGCCTACTTGCGTCTCTACGCCGCCATTAACGCACTGCTCAGAGCCCACTGCAATAGTATTATCTACTGCGATAATATTATTTTCATTTTTGTTATCGTCACTCGAGCAACCTGCAAGCGCGACCATTACTGCCAAAGAAAGTACCGTTAATTTGTTCATGTTAGCCGCCATTATTGCTGAGTTAATTCAAGAGCTTGATTAATTAGATGAAATACAACGTTTTGTTCAATTACACCTTGGGCTAGCTGAGCACCAGGACCTTTAGCATGTAAAGATATGTCTTCACCTGCGTGTGTTTCTGAGCCCATTGGTACGGTTGCTTCTTGGTGAAAACCTGGGGTTGTTGTATCAACGCCATTTAGCTCAACACGCCCTGCAACAGCAGCACTTGTGTAACTTGCATCAGCATTTGTCTCGTCGCCTAAATTTCTAAAACCTAAGCCATTTGCGTAACCGACTGTGGTGTACGGCATATCGTCGGCGGCTAGGCTTGGTGTTGTTGCACCTACTGCAACTACTTGACCTAAAATTGGATTACCACGCTTAGGGTAGCCTGCAATAGTAAATACATGGCTGTGATCGGCGGTTACTAAAATCAGGGTTTCTTCTGGGTTGGTGTTATCTACCGCAGCTTGCACGGCTTTAGCAAACTCAATGGTGTCGTTAAGCGCGTTGTATGCATTACCCGCGTGGTGCGCATGGTCAATTCGACCCGACTCAACCGTTAAGAAAAATCCATTATCGTTTTTACCAAGCACTTCAATTGCTTTAGTGGTCATATCGGTAAGTGAAGGCTCGCCCGCTACATCGTTTGCGCGGTCAGCTTCGTATTGCATATGGGATTCGTTAAATAAACCAAATACTTTAGTGGCGTCATCCGCTATTGCATCAAAGCCTGTTTGATCCATCACGTACGTAGCATCTGGGTATTGTGTTTGCCACTCAGTCACTAGGTTGCGCTCGTCAGTACGGTCGCCTTCTATAGCACTTACTGCATCTGTTGAGTTAGCTGTTTCGTCTTTCGGTAAAAAGTGACGACGACCGCCACCCATTACAAAATCAAGGCCGTCTACGTCGGTCCCTACAAATCGTGCTTCTAGGTTTTTTTCGAAGTTAACCAGTTGCGATGCAATGTCTTCACAGCCACCCGTTACGGCATCTTCTGGCATATCGGATACGTCTTCCCAGTTACGGTCAGCCGATTTAGCATACGTTGCAGCAGGGGTTGCATGAGTAATACGTGCTGTAGAAATAACGCCTGTTGCAAGACCTTTAATTTCAGCAAGCTCTGTAGCTGTAAGTAATTCATTACCTGCCACTGTTGAACACAAGCCGCGTTCAATATCTTCATCTACACCAATTACGCCAACATCGGTTTTAACACCCGAAATCATTGCCGTCATCGTGCCTGCTGAGTCGGGAGTTTGGGCATCTACGTTATACGTTTTAACTTGTGCAGAGTATGGGAACTCTTCAAAGCTTAAATAACCTTCTTCGCCGGGTTGGTTATTACGCTGCCCTTGCAAAATGCGCGCTGCGGTAAGAGTAGAAATACCCATGCCATCGCCCACAAATAAAATGACATTTTTAGCTTTAGTGGCTTGTGTAGCCTGCGCTTGTTCTGTTTTTGTTGTTAGTTTAGTTTGCGCAGCGCTATACCAGCTGCTGCCTTTTTGGCTTTGCGGTAGTACATCTGCATGGCTCACTGCGCTAAACGCAAACGTTAGAGCGATTGCCGCAGCGACTTTTTTAATTTTCATTCATAATTCCCATTGTTTAGTGGTTATTTTTTGCTTGAAGTTAAAAATCTCAAATGAGTAACCGCTGCACTATAGAAAAAAGATATGACTAAAAAAGGTAATTTTGGTGAACAAAAAGTGACTAATATTTTACAAAAAAAAGACATAAAAAGCGCAGCATGTTAAATGCTATAACTCTGGCTTAAAGCGACTGAGTTACACTCGCCTATGTTGATAGAACTGAGTATCGCCCGTATAACAAGTAGTTACTTTTCACCTTTTATATAGTGATTAAAAACGCCAATAACCTTTTGTTATTTTTTAATTACGCTTGCCTCCATAAATATAAAAAGGGGTAAAACCCATCAAAGTGGACATAAAATCGATTATTTAAATAATTACTGAAACACTTTGGATTACATTATTAGCACCTAAATTTGCAATTTAGAGCCAGTCAATTAAATAATCTAAGATCCATATAAAAATTAAACAGATAAGTGATAGACGTTTTAAGCACTTGAGGTTTCTATTTAATTCACTTAAAAGAATACCAAATAAAACATAACAAACTGATTTAAAAAGCTTTAATTTAATTTTAAAAAACAAATCTGCATAGGTGTTAGTAAACTGGCTAATAATTAACAGATAAAAAAGTAGTACTTCTAAAATAAAATCACAATAAAGCTTGGTATACGGCTTAACTTACTGTTATCCTGCTTCGCATCGGGTTGATAGAAAACCCTATTTATTTGTAAGTACCACGTTGATATTAGTAATAATCCTTCGCGTTATCCTCAGTTAAATGTATGTTTTCTTCCTGTTAAATTGCCTTAATTTAAGGCGCACTTTTATTAATTCTTAGGATACTATTATGTCTAATACTACAACTGGTACAGTTAAATTTTTCAATGAAGCAAAAGGTTTTGGTTTCATCGAGCAAGAATCTGGTCCTGACGTTTTCGCTCATTTCAGCGCAATCTCTGGTGACGGTTTCAAAACTTTAGCTGAAGGCCAACGTGTACAGTTTACTGTTACTCAAGGTCAAAAAGGCCCACAAGCTGAAAACATCGTTAGCATCTAATTGCTTTCGTTAAATGGGTTAGCAATAACCCATTTTGAATACTAGTTTGAAAGAAGTTCTGTTTTATTTGTTAGTACCGAGTTGTTTTAGTAATAATCCTACACGATATCCTCAAGTTAACTATTTTTTCCGGCTCAATTGCCTCTTTTCAGGCACACTTATATTAATTTTTTAGGATACATATTATGTCTAATACAACTACTGGTTCAGTAAAATGGTTTAACGAAGCAAAAGGTTTTGGTTTTATCGAGCAAGAATCTGGCGCAGACGTTTTTGCACATTTTAGCGCAATCTCTGGCGACGGTTTTAAAACTTTAGCTGAAGGCCAACGTGTACAGTTTACTGTTACACAAGGTCAAAAAGGCCCACAAGCCGAAAACATTGTTTGCATCTAATTGCTAAACAATTTAGTGGGTTAGAGATAACCCATTAATATTTTTACCTTTATCATTTTTTAGTCAAATATCTTCAAAATCCTCCTCTGTAAATATTTTCCAAGCTCAATCTCATTTGTATACACAACTCATTAATTAGTACATTTTTAAACACATTTACGACTATCTCTCTTGAGCGAAAGCTTTGTATTGCCTACAATAGCGCATACTTCATTCAATATAGAATATGACCATGAACGACACTACCGCAAAACCTGCTTTACCAGATCGCCTTTCTATTAATCCACGCAGCCCACATCATGTGGAAGACGTTTTTGAACACGATATTGGTATCACGTTCAACGGCAAAGAGCGTTTTGATGTTGAAGAATACTGCATCAGCGAAGGTTGGATAAAATTTGCTTCTCCAAAAGGGCTTGATCGTCGCGGGCAACCACTTTTACTTACAAGAAAAGGCACTGTTGAAGCCTTTTACAAGTAAGCTAATAATGCTTACTAAAAAAGCGACACCTTATTAGGTAGTCGCTTTTTTTGTGTGTTTTTATAGTGTTTTTAAATTTAATACCAATCTGCTTAATTAAGTGAGCTATTTTTAGTTAAGAAAATCGTGTCGATTACAAAGCAAAAATTTCGTTATTTAGTTGTTATCACTAATTGCTCCTGCATTGCTCTATCTCCTGCATCCATGCAGTCGTATATCAGAAACTTTTAACACAGTTAGCATCAGGTTTAAGCCCTCAAATTAATCAAGTATTATTGCTGATTGGTATAAAACTCGCCTTTTAAAGCTGAGTCTTTAATATAAATCAATATTCATTTAGTCGATGAGAGCTATACCACCATAATATAGGCATTAAACTATTTGATAAGATTAATTACCTGAGCACGGACAATCCTCATCTTCTTTTTTAAGACACTGGCGGTAGTTAAACCAATGTGCTACAGCTATAAAAGCTGAGCCAGTTAAAGTTAGCACCTTTTCTGCACCTTCATGCCCTATAAAAATAGCAAGTAACATTAAGCACAACCCCACAATCCCAAAAGCCATATAACTAAACTGTTTATGTTTTTTACAGCCTAAGCTTAACGCAAGTAAACTTGTGGGTAGCACAGCCATTAATATCCATATATGAAACTGTTCGTTATCTAGTTGTAGTGCTGCCAAACTAGGTAGAAGTACTAAAATAATTGGCGTTGCAAAACAATGCACTGTACACATTAACGAAAGCCCTATTGCTAGACGATCCATTACACTTTGACTCGATTTCATTTTTTCCTCTACTAATCAATGTCTAAAAATAAATATTTACTTTTGCATGAGCATTTAAATAACAATCGTTAATTACACTTGCTACATTATAACATTTGAAGCACAATTGATACAATATAACATACCAAGAGTAAGGTAGAATGAAAAAAAGGTCACAGTTAGCTCTTTTAATAGCCGCTTTATTGCCCGCGAGCGTGCTTGCAAAAACCATTCAAGGCACAGTGGTAAATACACAAGGCAGTACTATAAGTAATGCTGTAATAGAACTTGAAGGCTCAGACATAAAAGTCACCACCGATAAAAACGGTCACTTTGTAATAGCCAAACTAAACAATGGACTCAAAGAGCTTCACATCGTTGCGCCAGGTTATGCGCATTTACATCGTGATATTACTATAGACACAGATGAAACACGCTCTGTATCGTTTACGCTTCAGCGCTCACCTATTGAAGTAATAGACATTGAGGCAACACCAATTCATATGTCGGCTATGGAGTCAGCCTCACCAGTCAGCGTTTTATCAGGCGAACAATTAAGGCGCGATCAAGCCGCTACACTAGGTGACACCCTTGAAAAACTCCCCGGTGTAAATACCAATTTTCATGGCAAGGTGGCCAGCACACCAATTATTCGTGGTTTAAGTGGCCCTCGTGTACTCATAACTCAAAATGGTCTTGATGTAAGTGATGTTTCGCGCGTTGGCCCCGATCACTCGGTAGCATCAGAAGCGTCTACCGCACAACAAATTGAAGTATTACGGGGCCCTGCAACTCTATTTTATGGTAGCGGCGCTATTGGCGGCGTTGTAAATATAGTTGACAACCGCGTACCAACCGACAGCACAACACGCGGCGAATGGAACGTAGAGCACAACTCAGTAGATAACCAAAAAGTAGCCTCGTTTAATGCCACTACAGGTACAGACTCTTTTGCTTTTTATGCCGATGCGTTTTGGCGTGAAGCCGATGACTATGAAATACCTGTCGCAGCCCAGTTAAACCATAATAACGAAGAACGTACTGGCGACTACACCGTTGAAAACAGTAATGAAAAATCTGATGGTTTTACGCTCGGCACAAGTTACTTACTTGAGCGAGGCTTTATTGGAATAGCGGTTGAGCAATTTAATCGCCAATACGGTATTCCTGGTCATTCTCATGGTGATGAAAGTGAGCATAGTGACGAGGAAAGCGTATTTGCCGATTTAGAGCAAACCAAAGTGCAATTACTAGGTGAATACAATTTAAATAATAAGTGGCTAAACAAAGTAAATCTGCGCGCTGGCCATACCGACTACGAACACGCTGAAATTGAGGGTGGCGCTGTTGGCACCACCTTTAAAAACGAAACAAACGAATTACGCATAGACCTACTACATAACCAATTTAGCGAGTGGAATGGCGGCTTTAGTTTTCACTATAAAAATAGTGATGTAGAGGCGCAAGGTGAAGAAGCTTTTACACCGCCATCAGAGACCGAAAGCTTTGCTGTAGCGTTAATGGAAGAAAGGCACTTTGGCGACTTTTTAGTGCAGTTAGGTGGCCGAATAGAGCGCGTAGAACTTAACGTAAGCAATGTATTACTGCCAAGTATTGATGCTCATGCACATAATGAAAGTGATGAACATGACGATCATAATCACGAAGAAGAAACCAATTTTACTCGCGTATTTGATGCAGAGCATGAATTTACGCCAGTCAGTTTATCGGCCGGTGTAGTATGGGACTTTACACCTAACTATAACTTAGGGCTTTCGGTATCGCGCTCAGAGCGCGCACCTTCTGCGTCTGAATTATTGTCGTTTGGGCCACATATTGGCACCGCAACTTATGAAGTTGGCGCCTTATTTGATTTAGATGAAGATGGCCATTTAGGTTTGTCTGAGCAAACAATAGACCTAGAAACTGCCAATAATATTGATTTAACCTTTCGTAAAACCCAAGGTGATATTGGCTTTATATTTAACGCTTTTTATAACCAAGTAGACAACTATTACTACCAAATAAATACCGGCTTATACGCCGAAAGTGGCCACAACCATGATGAAGATGAGCACAATCATGGCGACGAGGACGAGCACTCAGAAGAGCTACCCGTTTATTTATTTAAAACAGATGATGTAATTTTACACGGTTTTGAAGCGCAAATTGCGTGGCAATTAACAGATGAGTTCAAGTTAGATTTATTCTCAGATTATGTACGTGCACGCCTTAAAGACGGCGGCGACCTGCCGCGTACACCTCCACTGCGTTTCGGTACTGAATTTAGCTACCAAACCGAAAAATTCAGTGCGCATATTCATGTAACTCGCTACCAAGATCAAGATCGCACGGCTCCTGAAGAAACCGCGACAGACGGTTACACCCTAATTGACGCCAGTGTGAGTTACGACCTATCGATACTTAATCAAGACCTATCTCTGTATTTAAAAGGTACAAACCTAACAGATACAGAAGCACGCGTGCATAGCTCATTTTTAAAAGAGATAGCGCCACGCCCAGGACGAAGTTTCGCACTTGGTATTCGTGGTTACTTCTAAAAAGAATTTTAAATAAAGGGAAACTAATATGACCAAATTATTCAAACTAAAATTGATAGCACTTGCAGTAAGCAGCACATTAATTACCGCCTGTGGTGATGCAGAAACCAACATTGTGGAAAAAGATCCTATTGTTGTAGAAGACGAGCACGATCATGATGATGATCACGACCATGACGACGGCTATACCATACACTCACTTGGCAGACTTGTCGTTCTGGCAGGTGACAGTAACGAAGCTAGCTTTTTTGATTTAGACAACAGCGAATTACTTGATACATTTACACTAAACAATGACTCAAACACGTTATCTGCATCACCAGGCTTTCGTTATGCTGTTATTGCTAATCGTACTCAAGATTACCTAGGGTTTATAGACGGCGGTATGTGGCGCGAAGATCACGCAGAGCACTTGCATGATTATGAGCAAGGCCCTGCGTTTAGCAGCTACGAGCTAACAAGTGGTAGTCGCCCTACACACTTAATAACTCACGACGGGCAATTAGCAATATTTTACGATGGCGATGCAGAAACCGGTACGCCTGCCTCAGTAGAAGTGCTAACCGATAACGATATTACCAATGCAACAGCCACACTTACTGGCATTAACTACGATATTAACATGCATGGTGTAGCTGAGCCTCGCGGTGAGCATTTACTCTCAACCATTCGTCGAGACGATGCAAGTAGCACATCTAATGCCAAAGTACTTCCCGATCAAGTGGGTGTATATCATCTTCACGATGGTAATTACGAACTAGAGCAAACGTTAGAAGTAACCTGCCCCGATTTACACGGCGCAGCACAAAATCACGATTATGTTGTATTTGGTTGTGGCGATGGTGTATTGATTGCCCACCAGCAAGGTGATGAGTACGAAGCTGAAAAAATAGCAAACATTGTAGTTGTAGGCGATCTTCGTATTGGTAGTATTTATGGCCACGAAGATAGCGAGAGCTTTATTGGCATAGCATCTGGCCATGGCGGAGGCGGAGGCGGAGGCGGAGGCGGAGGCGAGGCTGTCATTGTAACTATTAAACCAGCAACCGCAGAAATGGAAGAAGTAGAATGGCAACTTGCGGATGGCGCAAGTGCGGTATCATATTCGTTTTCAGCCAATGGCGAGCACTTTTTAGTACTAGACAGTTTAGGCTTTTTAAACGTACTTAAGGCACATGCGCACGACGGTCACACGCACTGGGAACTTGCAGGTCAAGTTGATATCACTGAACAAGACGTAACAACCATGCCTGAAGGCATGAAGTTTAGTATGACAGTGGCGCAAAATAGTCAGTTTGCTTACGTTGCAGACCCAATTGCTCAACACGTTGTACAGGTGCACTTAGAAGACCTAGAAGTGGAAGGTGAACTAGAACTAGCCTTCCCACCTGCTGCTATCACTTGGTTAGGTATAGCACAAGAAGAAGAGCACGCTCACGAACATTAAGTTTATCGTGTATTGACCAATTAAAGTTTTGGGCTAAAGCCACAAAATGACAAAACCCGTAATTAGATTTCTAATCACGGGTTTTTTATATCTACTCAAATATACGTTTAAAAACGATTCCTCTAATTTAAAAAATAACAAATTATAATTTGCCATAACGTTTGACAAAAAATAATTTGCCAACTAATCTAACAAAATATAATTTGTCAGGAGGTGCGTATGAAAAACATTGTTGGTCAGGCTGCGAGAAGTGCGAACTTTTGGGATAGACCCTATGAACTAGAGGACATATGGGAAGCAATAGACAACGGTAGCCATATTCTCCTTTGCGCCCCTCGCCGTGTAGGTAAAACATCAATAATGTATAAAATAGTTGATGAACCTAAAGCAAATTATATCCCCATTTATATTGATACAGAGTCTGCTGATTCCGAGGCAGAATTTTGGTCAAAAGTTTTTAATGCACTAATGGAAGAAGACTTCATTGCCAGCCTGAAAACAAAAACTAAAAACTTCTGGGATAAAATTAAAAGCATAAAAATAGCTTCAATAACGATGGACGGCGTTGAGTTTGGTGATGGCAAAATGCTAGATCACAAGCAGGCTTTTCACAGATTAATTAAAGATTTAGATCATGATAAAAAGCTCATTATTATGATTGATGAGTTTGCTCAAACCATTGAAAACATAATAAAGTACGAAGAACCTAAAAACGCAATAAGCCTACTCAAAGCCCATAGAGAGTTAAGGCAAGATCAAAAGTTTTCACAAAAAGTGACTTTTATCTACGCAGGTTCAATAGGTCTAGAAAGCGTAGTATCCAAAATTGACGCTATTAAACACATCAACGATTTAAACAATATAAAAGTCCCGCCTTTAACTCCCCCCGAAGCAGAGAAGTTTACAATAGCACTGTTTCAAAGTGCAGAGATTAAAATCAATCAAACAGATATTGATTATTTACTTACAACCATACACTGGCTGATCCCGTTTTATATCCAACTCATTACGCAAGAAATTAAAAAAATATACCGCAGAGAGCAAAAACTTGACCAAACTGTTATTGATCAAGCAATTCATAATGCACTAGATAATCGCAATCACTTTGAGAGCTGGCAAAGTAAACTAAAAACCGCATTAGGTAAAAATGAGTATTTATTTAGTAAAGAAGTACTGAACGCTATCTCGAACCAAAAAGAGACTAACTTGCTCGATATCATGAATATTGCCAGTAAACATAACTTAGACGGCAATGAAGCAAAAGATTGCCTGCACTCATTAATATACGATGGCTACATTAACAACAACGACAACAATAAAACCTATCAATTTAACTCTCCGATCTTAAGAATGTGGTGGAACAAAAATGTCGCAAACTAATTACTCACGCTATAAATACACGCCTGATGAAATTGATGAAACAGAATTTTTAGCTAAGTTTGTTGTGCGAAATCATGATTTTGACGACATTTTTGATGACATTAAAAACAGTGATTACACAGTTCCTAGCCAACACTTTATAATTGTCGGCCAGCGAGGTCAGGGTAAAACAACCCTATTAAGAAAAATAAAACTCGCAGCTCAAGCTGAGCCAACGCTAGCTGATCTTTTAATCCCTATAAAATTCTCAGAAGAACAATATCAAATTCGTTCGCTCAGTCGCTTATGGGAAGAAATTGCTGATTACTTACAATGCACAGCTGAAGATGACTTTGCTACCATACATGATGATATGGAAAGCCATTTTGACGATGCCGATTACGAACTAAAAAGCTTTTCATACTTAGAAAAAGCAGTAAAAGCGAAAAATAAAAAACTATTACTGTTGATAGACAACATTGACGAGCTACTAGGCAAACTAAAAGAAAAAGAGCAACGCAGACTCAGAGAAATTCTCCTCACATCGCCAACTCTCAAAATCGTTGGTGGCTCAACCAAAATGCTAGAGCAGCATTTTGACTACGGAAAACCGTTTTACGAATTTTTCAAGATTATTAAACTTATCGGTTTAAACAAACAGGAATGTTTTGATTTTCTTGCCAGCATGGGCGATGAGCAACAAAAGAAAAAAATAGCCGATATCATTAAAAACACCCCCGAGCGCATAGAAACTTTACGCCGCTTAACCGGTGGTGTACCAAGAACAATGGTGATGCTATTTGATATTTTTGTAGATGATGGCGGTAATGCATTTGATGACTTATTAAAAATACTCGATGATGCTACCCCTTTGTATAAACACCGCATGGACGACCTACCTGAAACGTTACAAGATATAACGCACACCATAGCAATGAACTGGGACGGCATCGGCACTAAAGAAATTGCCAAAAAAACCCGCCTAGAGAGTAAAACCGTATCCGCCCAGCTTAAGCAATTAGAAACTAAATACGGCATCGTAGAATCTATTTCCATTGGTAAAAATAAGATTTATAAAATTGAAGAGCGATTTTTTAATATTTGGTATTTAATGCGTTTTGGCCGTAAAAAAGATCGCCAAAAAGTCGAGTGGTTAGTTAACTTTTTAACCTCGTGGTGCAGCCCAGAAGATCTTGAACGTAGAGCCAAAGGTTTTATGAGCGCTATTCGTAATGGTAAAATACAAGAGTCTTACGTTTATCACATGTGTGAAGCGCTAAGCTATGCTGGTTTAGATATAAACACCGAACATGAAATGAAAGAAAGCACGAAAGCCTATTTAACTTCAAATAACTCTACTCTCGTTAATGACATTTCAGCGTCAGATAGAGAAATTATTATCGAGGCATGGCAACTCACTGATGAAAATAAAATTGATGAGGCGATTAAATTACTCAAAAGTTCACAAAAAAATAGTGCTAACGTTTTAGGGGTTATTGGTTACCTATATCATGAAAAGAAATTGTACCTTGAAGCTGAAGAGTATTACTTAAAGGCGATAGAAAAGGGAAACTCTTATACACTTGTTAACCTAGGCTTTTTACATCAAGATCAACAACAATTTAATAAAGCGGAAAAACGTTACCTTCAAGCACTTGAACTAAAAGAAAAAAGTGCTCTTTTACATTTAGGCTTTTTATACCAAGAACAACAACTACTTGATAAAGCAAAAGATTACTTTACAAAAGCAATTAATGCTGATGTAGAAGGTGCAGGGATGCAATTAGCCTCGCTTTATTTTCAGCTAGGTAATGAATACGGAAAAGCACTTGAACTGACTAAAACAGCCTATGAAGAGCAGCCAAGTGAGTACATAACCCCCCTTTATTCAGTAGTTTTATTATGGGCTGAAAAGCTACCGCAAAGTTATGATTTATTTATGCAATGTCTTGATAGTAATGATAGAACCTATGACATAAAGTTTCACGATAACACTATTGCTCTTTACTTTACTTTGCTTATGGCCAAAAAACAGTTTTATAAAACAAAAGAGCTACTCGAATTAAACGGTTATGCCTTAAAAGACAAATTTAAAGCAATTTGGTATGCCTTAATGACGTTGATGCAGGATGACTTCCCTCATGAGCTCACTAAAATGGGCAGTGAATTACAAGAAAGTGTTGATGAAGTTTTACAACAAGTGGCTGAGTTTGAGAAAAAATACGCTATTAGTTAAACATTGCTCTAATTATACAAGCTCAATAAAAAAGACGCAGTTGCGTCTTTTTTCGTTTTTTATATCGCTATTAAAAGTAGCTTTACTTACGGCGCCAGCCACTCCATACATCATCTATATCATCGGTTTTATTTTTTTCTTTTTCTTACCAGTGCCTTCTGGCTTTGCCATTGGTTTGTCGTTTTTAAGCGCCTGAGCGGCATCAAGGTTTGCTTGGTTTACAGCAAAGCCTGTAACCTCTTCGCGCTCTAAACGTAGTTTGTTTTTCTTCTCGATGATTCTAAAGTGATGAAAGTCTTCGTAATCAATTAGTGATAACGCTAAACCTACTTCACCGGCACGGCCACTTCGGCCAATGCGGTGCATGTAATCAGCAGGGCTGCGCGGTAAGTTAAAGTTAATCACCACTGGTAGCTTTTCAATATCCAAACCACGGGCGGCAATATCGGTTGCAATAAGCACTTCAATCTCACCCGCTTTAAACTTTTCGATTACCCGAGTACGCTCACTTTGGCCTTTATCACCGTGGAATACTTGCGCGTTCACACCGCGTTTTTCAAGTTTGCTGGCTAAGTGCTCACAATCTTTTTTAGCGTTCACAAAAATCATCGCTTGGCGCCATTTATAGGTTTTAATTAAATGCGCTAAAACCGTGGTTTTTTCACCTTTGTTAACACTAAACACACGCTGTACAAGTGTGCTCTCTTCTTTGTTTTGTACTTGTATTTCAACTGGATTATTTAGCAGCTCTTGCGTTAATTGCGTTACTTGCTCAGGAAAGGTCGCTGAAAACAACATAGTTTGCTTTTTAGCAGGCATTAACGCTAGAAGCTCAGCAAGTTCTTCGGTAAAGCCAAGGCTTAGCATACGGTCAGCTTCATCAAGTACAAGGGTATTTAATTTATCGAGCTTAATCGCATTGCTTGAGATTAAATCGAGCAAGCGCCCTGGTGTTGCCACGATAATATCAGCGCCACCACGAAGTGCCTGCATTTGGGTGTTAACCGACACACCACCAAACACCGCCACCGTTTTAATCGCGCCATTAAAGTTAGCTGAGTACGATTTAACACTATCAGCCACCTGCGTTGCCAACTCGCGTGTTGGCACTAAAATCAGCCCTGATACAAAGTTACCTTTGCTCGGCGCTTTATTAACGCCTTGCGCTAAAAACAGCGTTTGTAGCATAGGCAATGCAAAGGTTGCTGTTTTACCTGAGCCGGTATTCGCCCCTGCAATTAAGTCACTTCCCGCCAAAATACTTGGAATTGCTTTTGCCTGAATCGGCGTCGGTTGTGTGTATTCAAGATCAGACAATCGAGCAATTAGCTCTGGAATTAGGCCAAGTTCATTGAAATTACTAGGATTTGCGGCTGAGGTCATAAAAGGTGCGGGCTCATTACTAAAAATAGCCTGCAATTTTAGCGTATTTATTGCCCGTTAAGTAGGGATTAGTGATTTAAATCACTTTATAGGTAACAACTGCGCGATTCGAGCGACAAGTTACGGGCAGGGTTGTTATGTTTGTAGGCGCGAGTTTGCCGCGCCTCTCTATGATGTTTGAAGTTGTAATATGTGAAGTAATTATTTTCTGGAATAATAATGATGCACAATAATTAAAGTAATTGAGCTGATTTAAATCTACTCTTTAGCGCTGAACGGTTTGAATAACGTGCCAGCAATTCATTTGTTTTCACTTTAAATTCAGCGCTTTGATGCTGCATTTGAGCTAACTCAGATAAATCAATTAAGATCATAATCGCTTGGTCATAGGGCTTGGCTTGCTTTTGCTCTATCAACTCCAGCACCGTTTGCCAAAGCTGCGTTTGTTTAGGTATAAGAGAAGTAAGGTATGCCAAGCGCTCTTGCTGCTTAGCTTCAGATATCGCTGCTAAGCGTTGCGATTTTATTTGCTCCGCTTGCTTTAATAAGGAACTCACGGTTACTGGATCAGAAGATGCTACTTCATCGGTATTGAGCGTCAATCGTTGGGTGAGTTTTTCCACTAACAATGGTTCTGCATCTAACAATCGTTGCAACCAGTTGGTGCACTCTTGTGCTGATAAACTACCCAAGGCCATTAACTTAGACGCATCTGAAAGCTCAGGGCTATATTTAGCAACAGCAGTGATCAAATCTCTCTCTAATTCAAATAAGCCAGCCAATGCTTGCAACGATGGCTCAAGAGAGTTAAAACCAGCAGGTATCATCATGCTAGCGACTGCAACATCACTTTCATTTTGCCACTGCACGGCTTTTAGCCATGCCAAATACAACGGGCGATAATCACCATTTAGCAACATAGCGCGGATGCCTGCAATTTCAGCCAGCTCACCCTGATCTTCAATCCAACGACCACCTTCTTCATCATCAAAACTAATATCAAGTACAATTGAATCTGGCTCTTCGTACACACTAATTAAGTCAGTAATACAAAATACGCGTAATTTATCTACATCCACTAACCCTGTTGGTAACCGAATTAATAGCTGCACAGCTCCCCAATTGGCTTGATACAGCGCCAAATCAAAACCATACAACAACACCGTGTTTATATCTTCGGGAAAATCACTATAGTGATATTGATATTGCGCGCTATAAGCGGTGACTTGCGCCCGAGAAGATAAATCATGCATGTACTGTTTTTGTTGATGCGTCAAAGGGGCATCAATGGCTTGAAATTCATATAACTGGTATTCACTCATAGCAAAAATCACAAAAAATAATAATGCATCGAGGCTAGCGAAAAAGGCTTTTTAAGGCAAATTATATTGATCTCATATGCCTGAATAATCATTTATCTTGGCTGGTATTGGGGAGGTTGAAAATCCACCTAATTATTAACAAAACCTTGGCAAGCACCGTAATAATGATGTTTGAATACAAGCAAGTAAAGCCAAAGGAAAGACGTGATATTTGTATATTCACGTTGCGAACAGGTTAATGTTATTTGCTGGCCTCAATTTAAACTTTCGAATATTTCGAATGTTGACTTTATTGCGAATATTTCGGATACTTACCGCATTGTACAATTTGCACTCGTCAATGTAAGAGAGAAAAAATGAACACAGCTACAAAATTACCCAGTGCTGAAGAAATAGCACTCGCTAAGCTTGGTAGCCAAAAGCTATCAGCCGTAATGCAAGCCAATGGTGAGGCGCAAAGAATTAATGTGGTTGATCAACTAGGTAAATCTCACGGAGTAACAATTCCTGCAAGCGCATTAAATATGATGATCGAAGTACTTACTCAGCTAGGGCAAGGCAACTCCGTTAGCATCACCCCCATTCATGCAGAGCTAACAACGCAAGAAGGTGCTGATATGCTAAACATGTCACGCCCAACATTTATAAAACTCCTCGATTCACAAGAAATTCCATTTACTCGTACGGGGAATCGTAGAAAAGTCGCTTTTGCCGATCTTATGCAATATAAACAACGCCTAGAAGAGCAGCGTTTAGCATCACTTGCTGAATTATCAGCTTTAGATCAAGAAATGGATATGGGGTCCCTTTAATGACAAGAAATTGCGCTATAACTAGGCAAAAATTTTTATATCTAGTTGTTCTCGGCAATTGCTCCTGCATTGCTCTACCTCCTGCTTCCATGCAGTCGTACATGAAAAATGACTAACGCAGTTAGGCTTTATTTAGCCCCGCTAGAATGGTTAAATATTTAAGCCGATTGGTATAATAGTGGTTCTATTGTTAAAATCAGTCTTTAATAAAAGTAACGCCTTGATATTAAGCCCTGTGAAACGCTGAATTCTGCATCTAATCTAGAGGTGGTTGGGTGTATACTTTTTATAAAAAATTATACATAAGCTAGATTATGTGCATAGTTTTTCTGTTTATTTATACATTTCCTTTGCTGATTTTTCATCACTCACTGAAAATAAACAATTGATAAATCATTAATAAATAAAACCGTTCATGAGTGTGCGGCAACGATTTAATCTTGAAGCGTATAACGTGAAGCATGGAGATAAACATTCGCGGCTAAAGCTCGCTCCTACGCATACCTGAGAGTGCTCGCTAAAATCAATGCGACAAATCCATGTATTGAGGTCAATAAAAAAGGCGCATTGAGCGCCTTTTTAGCTTTAACAGGTAATTCTCAACCTATTGATTTTACTCAACAGTAACCGATTTAGCTAGGTTACGTGGTTGGTCTACGTCGGTGCCTTTTATTACCGCTACGTAGTACGAAAGTAACTGTAGTGGGATTGTATATACAACAGGGGCAATCACGTCATCTACATGGTTTACGTTGATAACGCGCATGGTGTCGTCTGACTCAAAGTGTGAATCTTTATCAGCAAATACATAGATGATGCCGCCGCGAGCGCGTACTTCTTCTACGTTTGATTTAAGCTTTTCAAGTAATTCGTTATTAGGTGCTACAACAATAATTGGCATGTCGGCATCAATAAGCGCGAGTGGCCCATGTTTAAGCTCGCCCGCTGCGTAGGCTTCTGCGTGAATGTACGAAATCTCTTTAAGCTTAAGCGCACCTTCCATTGCAATTGGGTATTGCGAGCCACGACCTAAAAATAATGAATGGTGCTTGTCGGCAAACTCTTCTGCAAGGTCTGCAATACCATCAGCAAGCAGTAGTGTTTCTTCAAGCTTAGCGGGTAGTACTTTAATTGCATTTACAATTGCGCTTTGATCAAGGCCTTTTTCTTGCGCGATAGACGCTGTAAGCATTAACAAACCAACTAATTGCGTAGTAAACGCTTTAGTCGATGCAACGCCAATTTCAGCGCCCGCTTTAGTCATAAAGGCAAGGTCTGATTCGCGTACAAGCGATGAACCCGGTACGTTACAAATGGTCATTGATGCCATGTAACCTTGCTCTTTAGCTAGGCGTAATGCAGCTAGCGTATCGGCTGTTTCACCCGATTGAGAAATAGTCACAAGTAAGCTATTTTCATGAACAAACGACTGACGGTATCTAAATTCAGAAGCTATTTCTACATTACAGCTAACACCCGCAAACTGCTCAAGCCAGTAACGTGCAACCATACCTGAATGGTAAGACGTACCACAGGCAATAATTTGCACATGTTTTACATCTTTAAATATTTGCTGAGCGCTTTCGCCAAACGCATCAATTGCTACGCGGTCGTCGTTTAAACGCCCTTCAAGCGTGTTACGTACTGCAAGTGGCTGCTCGTAAATTTCTTTTAGCATGTAGTGGCGGTAATCGCCTTTGCCTGATGCATCTTGCGTAATGTTTGATTCAATCACTTCACGCTCAACGGCGTTACCGTCTGCATCAAAAATTTCGACTGTGTCACGTGTAATACGCGCTACGTCGCCTTCTTCTAAAAAGATGAAGCTGCGAGTAACTGGTAATAGTGCTAACTGATCAGAGGCAATAAAGTTTTCACCAAGGCCTAAACCAATAACAAGCGGGCTACCTGAGCGCGCTACGATAATTTCGTTATCGTTGTCTTTATCAAATACAACGGTACCAAAAGCGCCTTCAAACTGTTTAACAGCTGCTTGAACAGAGGCTAACAATGTAGTGTGTTGTTGGCGTAATTGATGAATTAAATGCACCATAACTTCGGTATCGGTGTCTGATAAAAATTCATAGCCGTCACCTTTAAGCGCAGCACGTAAGCTTGCATGGTTTTCAATAATACCATTGTGGACAAGTGCAAGCTGGCTATTTGAAACATGTGGATGTGCATTGGCTTCTGTTACGCTACCGTGTGTTGCCCAGCGAGTGTGTGCAATACCTGTATGACCGCTAACGCCTGCTTTTTCTAGCGCTGCTTCTACGTTAACTACTTTACCTACTGCTTTAACAGTATTAAGTGTGTTGCCATCAAGCAATGCTACGCCTGCTGAATCGTAACCACGGTATTCAAGACGCTTAAGGCCTTCAACTAAAATTTTGTTTACTGGACGTTCTGCAACTGCCCCAACTATTCCACACATAGTGTCTCCATTAATTTTTTAAATACTTGCTACTAAGTAGCTATTGTATAATCTCTGCGCAAATTAGTTTTACACCACATGCCTCAATTGCTTTGCGTTTATCGTCAGCTAAGCCATTGTCGGTTATTAATGTGGTTACTATTTTCCACGGTAATTCTAAATTTGGTATTTTTCGGCCAATCTTGTCGGATTCAACCATTACGATTACTTCACGTGCCGCTTTTGCCATAACTTGGCTCAAACCCACCAGCTCATTAAAAGTGGTTGTGCCACGTTTTACATCTATGCCATCAGCACCAATAAATAGCTGATCGAAGTCGTAAGAGCATAATACATTTTCGGCAACTTGCCCCTGAAACGACTCAGAATGCGGGTCCCATGTTCCACCGGTCATCAAAAGTGTCGGCTCGTTTTCAAGTGATAGTAAACGACTCGCGACTTTAATGGCATTGGTCATAACAACTAACCCGCGTTTATTTGCAAGCTCAGGGATCATTGCGGCTGTAGTACGTCCGCTATCTATAATAATTCGGTTATGATCTTTTATGAGGGCGGCTGCAGCTTTAGCTATAGCCACTTTGCGCTTTGAATCTATTTCATCGCTAACAATCTCTTTAGGCAATGCAATAGCACCACCGTAACGGCGCAGCAATAAACCACTTTTTTCAAGCGCGGTTAAATCTTTTCGAATGGTTACTTCGGAGGTTTGAAACTGCTGTGCTAACTTTTCAACCACGACTTCACCTAGCTCATTAACCTGAACCAAGATATTGTGACGACGTTGTTGTGTGTTTCGTTTAGTCATAAATTAAGTTTCGTTTCGAAAGTTATTAGATTTTAAACGAAACAAGTTAAATGACAAGTGAATGAATGAAATTAAAGCAGCTTTAATCAAATAATAATAAAGGTAGAATGCCATAAGCTTTATTTTAAAAGAAACCACATGCAAGTATTTACTAGTTTAAACAAAGAATATTTAGCGCTGCGCAAACAAACTGGCGACACCTGCCGCCTATTTAATAAAAGTCCGAGCAAAGGCAACTTAAAACGTATTAGAGAGTTATTTTTGGAATGTGGTGAGGGCGTTATAATTGAAGCTGGTTTTCACTGCGATTACGGCAATCAGATCACTATTGGTGATCGTACTTTTATAAACATTAATTGCACTGTATTAGATGCACCAATTGATGAAGGTGCAATAACGATTGGCAGTGACTGCTTAATTGGCCCTAATGTTCAGCTATTAGCGGTATCTCATGCAGTTGAGCCCAAACAAAGACTACAGAAAGAAAACTTTGCAGCACCAATAACTATAGGTAATAACGTATGGATTGGCGCAGGAGCTATTGTTTTAGCAGGTATTACCATTGGCGATAATAGCGTGATAGGTGCCGGCTCGTTGGTAACCAAAAACGTAACCGCTAATACCGTGGTTGCAGGAAATCCAGCACAAAAAATACGCGACGTTTAATAGTCTCTGCAATCTTTATGACGTAAAGTTAATAGTGTGTTATTTTTAATTTAACAAAAATGCAACTCGTACTTAGTGATGTTTCTAAATATTGTTTTTATTATATTTTTACTTTTTTCTTATCCGGTATCGGCAAGTGTTTGTGAGCAGGATAAATCGGTTGATATAACGAGTGACATTTTAACCTGCAAGCAAAAAATCAGTAAACTCAAGCCACACTCAACAGCATCATTTGAGGCTAAATTAGAATTAGCTGTACTGTATAGGCAAGCAGGTGATTTAGCCTTAGCAAACTCCGAGCTTGAGCAACTACTTAGCCAAAGTTTAAGTATTTCACAGCAATATCATGTAACGCGACAACTCGGTATTAATGCATACAGACAAAGAGGTTATATTCAATCTCTTACTTATTTTCATAAAACACAAAAGCTTGCTACGCAGTTAAAAAACTTAAGTTATGAAGGTCAAACATCGAATGATCTTGCTAATGTATATCAAGCGCTTGGGGATTTAGACACCGCTTTAACTTTATTTTTAAACAGTTACGACATTGCTAAGCAATTAAACGACTTAAAACGCCAAGCCGTTACTTTAAATAATTTAGGTAATATATCGCGAGATATTAATCAATTAGATGATGCTATCGTGTCATTTCGACAAGCACATTTACTACATACACAACTTGGCAATCAAACAAAGGCAAACCATACGCTGATAAGCTTAGCTGAAGTGTTTTTTAAAAAGTTACAGTTTGATAAAGCTATAAATCTTATAAATTCAACGCTTACGCAGTTAAACAATAGCGGTGCACATACTCAAGCTTCACGCGCCTACTTACTACTCGCTGAAATCGCTTTAGCTCAAAATAAACTTAATGAGGCACATAAATGGCTAGCAACACAAAAACGTACCCGTAGCCTTATTCAAAATGACAAAGTCGACCAACGGGCGCTATTAATAGAGGCAAAGCTAAAACAACTAGAAGGTAATGACACTGAAGCGCAAGTGTTATTAAAACAAGGGTTAGCCGAAAACCACAATCAAAACAGCCAACTAACAGAGTTATTTTACATCGCACTCGCTCAGTCACAACAGCAATCAAAACAATACCGTGATGCGCTAAGTACGCTTGAAGATTACAATACAATGTTACGCCAAAATCGAACAGATACGGCCAATCTATACCAGCTACGCTTGAAGCAAGCCGATATTCTCCCAAATAAGCCGCAACATAACTATTTCACTCTTTATAATGTATTAGCGGTATTTAGTGCCTTTATGGCAGGAATGTTGCTCAGTTATAAATATTTAGCACAAATAAGCAAACCTCCAAATACAGTGAATAACGCCGCCCCCAACGAAGCTACCGACACAGAGCAAGACACTCGCCAATTAATTGTAGAAGTTATGACGCTATCGCTGAGTATTTGGGAACAAACAAGCTCAAAAACAAGAATTGAGCTTGCAGAAGAAAGTAAAATGTGGAAAGTAAACATTGATGATGGTCGGCTGCGGGTGCGTACATTAGAGCGTTATTTAGCGATTAAAACACTGCCTAAAAAACCTCGCTGGCGTAATATAATAAAAACCGCACATTATGTTATTAACCACTGCAATGAAGAGCATGATGATTTACATAAACTAAAACAACAAGTACAAAAGCTTGAAGTACTTGCTAAAGCCTCACCTCACTATTTAACCTGAACTCTGGTTAAGAGATTTACTAACATATTGAATCATGGTGATATTTAAATTTATTTTCTCTAGCCGGAGATTTTCAATGAAAACAAGGCGAATTTACGCGTCAATAGCGGGCCTATTGCAAGTAAATTCAACGCAGTTAGCGCTGAAAATAGCTGCTCGAGATAGATTTATTATCCAGAGTTCAGGTTACTTAACCTGAATCAGAATTAAAAAGCACAAGGTATCACTTATATCACCTCGTGCTACGGTTTAGCTATTTTGCTGTATCACAGGCATAACACGCTAATGTAACACCCATGTTGGCTTTAAATTTTTGATGATGTTCGTCCCCTTTAAATTCATAAGGGCCTTCAAAGCGAGTAAATATTTGCATATCTGGGTTTAATGTATTGTCAAAACGCATCATATTTGAGTGTAACGACTCACACATATTGTTTCCCATATCGTAAGCTAAACGCCAATCATCAAACTGACCACAATCTAACATCGGGCTTTCTCGACCTGATGCTGAAAGCCTTTTTTCCGTACACCCACTACTTGTATCACTTTTTAAAAATGAAAACGTTCCTGTCGATATTTTCATTGAAGCGAGCAATATTGTTTGCTTTTTAGGGCAGTTTTGCGCATTAGCTTGAAGTTCTTCTTGCAACATTTTTGCACTATGAGCATGTGCAAAGGTTGTTAGTAACAGACTTGATATTAAAATTGTATATTTCATTATATTTACCTCCATTTATTTACTTAATCCTATTGTTGAGACTGTATTTACATATCTATTAAATACAAAATCAACTCAAAAAGTGTGCATCAAAGAGAGGTAAATCACACTTAAAATCATGGGGCAATTGGGTAAAAACGGGTAAATTTATTTTTAAGCTTTTGTATTTAAAAATATATATATTTATTCAATTCAAAAAATAATGCCCAGCATGTTTACACCCCCTTACTTTTCTCACTTTTACCAAACTCGCCCCCTGCTGACCCTGCTAATTCCTTTCGTGATGAAAATAAACAAGCAATATAAAAGGGCACATTATTTGTGCTTATTTATTATTTATGGAGGAATAAAAATGAAACGTACATTAATGACACCACTTGCTTTAGGTTCTCTTGTATATATGGCAATCATAAGCACCACTGCATTTGCAGGTACTGTTGAAAATACCAACCACCGTACTACCGCTTTAGAAAATGATTATGGTGCAATGGCACCTGCTCAAGTTAGCAAACAAACTTGGCAGACTATTTCAGCGTGGTCTACTGACTCGCTTTCTTTGCTTGATTTTATGGCTGAAAACGACGAAGAAGCGGTACTCAATCATTATATTGAAAAACTAACAGCAACTTATCAGGCCGAAGAAATCTTAAGCCAAATAAAAGAGATAGACGTAAATGCGCTTGATTTGTGGTCTACGGTGCTTGCTGATCACTCACCAGAGGATAGCTATTACCTTCCACGCTACCTTATACAATATAAGCCGGCTCTTTTTAAGCAATGGTTAACGATGCAAAAAATGGTTTCGTTAGCTGAGTTTGTCGAAATAAACAATCCACGGTTATTTGAAGCGTGGTTTGAAACTTACGCGGCTCCTAAGAAAAAAGGGCTCTCTGTTTTAAGCTATAACAAGGAAATGGATCCAACTACTTATAATGAAATTAAAGAGTTATTAAATAAAGATGCAAAGGGTGGTCCAAAGTCAGCCTGTGCCTGCCAAATGGTAGTGCCAAATACAGGCTCTGGTACTGTGGTCACAAATTACCCTTCAACCCCATCATCACCTGCACCTGAAACATCTAGTGACAATAAAGGAATGTCTAAACACGGACTTAACTTTACCAGTACTGCTTACGGCGCATTTCATTCAGGCGATGGTGAGCGTTGGTCAAAACACAAAGCCTATGGCTACGACAACACAATAAGCCATAACTCTACTGAGTTTTCGGTAAAAATGCTGTGTGCCGATAAAGCGGGTTTTGATTGTAATCAAAGTAATTCATGTTCAGGAAACTTAGAAGTTAGAGGCACTTATGCCTCGCGTTTCCATGTAAAAGGGACCGCAAAACAAATTTGGTCAAAAGCCACTAATGCACACTCTGCCGATGGCGCAAAGTTTGCCGTTGATTTACCTGGTTCTGCCCCTGAGATTGTATTGTTTAATAAAGCCGGTGGTGCAGCAATGAGCTTTAACACTGGATGGGATATTAACTCGGTGCTGGGCACTATAAAAGCAGCTTTAGGTATTACTGCTGCAATAGTGAATGACAATGCGGGTAGCTTACTCGATGCACAACTTGCCAGTGATTTAATTACTAATATTGCAGGCATAATTACCCGTTCGGGTAACGAAGCGAGCGTAAATTCGACGATGCGAGCTCGATTTGATTCATCTGACGTAAGTCCATTTTTGTTGCAACCCAACGAAGTTTACCACTTCACGCTGGACTCAGAAGCCCATGTTAAAGCACGAGGTTATGGCGGTTATTCTGATAGTCATTTTGAGTTTGGTAGCTCTGGCGCTGTAATGTATGCCGCTAATCACTTTACTTGTGGCCCAAATGTTACCGCACCTATGCCTACCGGTTTATGGTTTTATGCCAGCCAGTCAGGTCCTGATAACACCGCATCTCTTCGTAGTGATGTAGAAGGCTGGCTATCTATTCAGCTAAATCAAGGTGTTAATGCTATTCAGCAGCAAGGGGTTGTATATTAAGCACTGCGATCAAACTTATAAAGGGTAGGTGTTTCCTACCCTCTTTTGTATGTTTAAAGCAAAGGAACCATCATGAAAAAACTACTTACATTTTTTATCACTGCACTTACAATAACAGCAAGTATGCATTGTGCAGCAATAGCAAAACAATTCGATACAAGTACTCTACCAGTACTATTTTATGCAAACCAAGAAAGCTATTTAGCTCAAACGCCTTGGTTTAATTTTACATACCAGCAACGTAAAATACAGCTACAAACGTGTAAAGAAGAAGCGTGTATTCAACGTTTACAATTTTTAGAACTCCAAGAAGGAGAGCAAAGCCATAAACAGAATAATGGCTCAGCTTTTTTAGGTAAAACAGATAAAGTACACACATCAAATACCTATTCCAAACTCAGATTAGGCCAGAGTAATCACAATGCATTGCATGTTAGCGGTAACCAACGGCGCATTCTTTTTTCTTTCGAGATCGCTGAAAAAGGCACACCATTACGGTTCAAATTTGAAGACGAACAAGATTCTCTAATCTCACAGGAACAACATGCCCTTGTTCGCTCGTCTAAGTTATGCATATCAAAGTGTGAAACAACATGGCAGGCATACAGTGTAGATAAGGAGGGTCAATACACTCCAATAACTTTCCACCAGCAGGCGCAAGATCAGTGGGTTGTTAAAGAATTAGATAACACTATTAGAATTGAATTAACCGCTTTATTTGGTCAATATTCGGCGCCTTTACATCAGTATCACAATGAAGAAACATCATTTTCTAGCTACCAAGTCAATAGTAATGCCATCATAAATACACTGAGTCATGATCAACAAAATCAATATAATTTTGAACATACTAAAGTAATTGGTTTGAGTGAAAATACATGGCTTTTGCAACAAGATAGTACTCTACAGCTGACTGATAATAATGCAAAAATTATAAAGTCTCGCGAGCTATCAACTTGGAACGTAAACAAATTTATAAGCAGCTATATATCAAAAAATCAGATTTATTTATTAGCACAAGTGAGTGATAAGTACCTAACCCCACCTTCAAAGCAAACCGTGATAGCCCAGTACCCTAAGAAAAAGCAAAATAGAATGCGCCCCGTAGTGCTCTATGAGTTCGATTTAGCGCTTAACTTAATATCTAGCACCACACTCTATTTACCAGAAAGTGAACTACCGTATGCACAAATAACACTTCAATCGTGGGGAGTATTAGTAGGTACAGGTGAAGCCGCAGCTGCATCGGTTAATCACACTTATCAAAGCAACCAATCATCTGCAAATATGGCAAACTGCCCGATGATAAATGACGGCTATGGTTATGGCTTATTATGTTGGAAAGCATTGAACAACCCAACTACAAATTATACACCTAGTGCAGCTAGTAGCATGATCCCAGTAACGGTTGTCGACAATACAACGCCAAACCTACTTAACCAACTGGAGGCAAACCAACATGGAACAATATTCGATAACAGCGGCACTCCTGTTGATCCTGGCGGCTCATGGACACATGAAAATAACGTTGCAATAAACAAAGAGGACTTAGGCCTATCAATTGCGATGTATAATGAACGTTGGAATTCTCCTGTTGCGGCAAATATTATTTTCCCCGCAGGTAGCTCTTCTCGTCCTGTTATGTTTAGAGCTGTAGAATATTCTGCAGCAAATACCAGCAACCTTCCACACAATGTGTGCAATCAGTTTGCTGCCAGTTCTGGCTACCCTGAATACCAAGCCGCTGATGCATGTATGACGCAAGCAAACTTTGGCCTATTTAGTTTAGAAAGTCTGAAATTTGATCGCTGGCAGGCCGGTATCTACCACCCCGACCAAAGCGTAAGTGGCAATGATAATAGCTGGTTTCCGTGGTTTACTAATTTTGTTGGTGATCCTCCTGTCGAAGACGTTTTTACAGCTGAAGCAGTCCATGAAATGGTGGCTCGTATGCGTATTAACGCTGCAAATATTGGAACTTTAATACAAGATTCATACATTGACGGGCATTTGTATACCCAAGCACATGTACCTGGGTATTACATTTCGTATCAATAAAATTTACGATACAAAAAAGGGTTAGTGTGTTCACTAACCCTTTTTTAATTCACGGAGCTTTATTTACTCATAACGTAAAGTAAGCGATGGCCGTGTGCTTGCAGCTTTAAATGCAAGGCTTGCAACCGTGAGCCAAGTAATTACTGCAACACTAAGAGCTGCAATTAAATAAACCCACAGCGCTTGATCAACACGCTCATTAAAATTAGCGAGCCAATCACCCACCAGCCAATAGGTTATTGGGTATGCAATGGCTACACTCACCAATACTAAAATTAAAAACTCTTTTGCCAGTAGGTTCATAATACTAATACGTGATGCGCCAAGTACTTTGCGTACCGCCACTTCTTTTTGGCGACGAATTGTGGCAAATGAAGCTAAACCAAATGTACCCAAGCAGGTTAAGAATACCGCAAGGCCCGTAAAAATAAGTACCACAAGAGAAACACGCTCATCAGCTTTTAAAACCGCTTTATAGTTTTCAGCTAGTAGGTTTATTTTTGGCTCATAAATATTAGACACCTCAGCCAAGGCTGCGATCACTTCTTGCTTTATAGCTGGGAGCTTTTGCAAATTAACTGTTAAAATCACTTCAGATACCGGTGCTAAATAGTTAAAGCCACATAAAAACATAATGTTAGAATTTGCATCTTGTGCATTACCAATTTTTACATCTTTTACAACACCGACAACCCGCATATCCACATTACGCCCTGTGTCTTTAATTGTTTGTCCAACAATATCAGCCACATTGCTATAACCAGCCTGCTTGGCAACGGTTTCTGTAATAATTGTACCCACCGTTGTAACCCCGTTTGCTCGCGTCGCCCAGTCTGAGGAAAACTCACGGCTAAAGTCTCTACCAGCAATGAGCGTAAGACCTAGCCCTTTTACGACATCAAAACCAGAACCTATCACAGGGGTTATTCCACCTGATGATTCTCCATTGGGCCAAGTTGGCTGTAATGTATTATTAATTGAAACGGTTAAACGGGTATCAATAATCGTTGCTTGCTCTACGCCATCAATAGCCGTCAAGCGATTAATGAGTGCGCTAGGCTGCTGCGTAAATACCGATTGCACTGGCAACTCTGAAACCACTAAGCGTTGCTGTGTTTGATAGCCCAAAGGAAGACTTTGTAAGTGAGATAATTGGTTTAATAACGTAATCGAGGCAATGATCAGGCCTATTGCCAGTGAAGCTTGTAGGGTTAATAAACTTTTACGCACCCAAGTAGCTGTACTGCCTCGTTGTAAATCGCCACTTAATACTCGTTTAGCGCTAAATGATGAGATAAACAATGCAGGGTACAAACCGGCAAGTATGCCTACAGCAATCACCACGCTCATAATACCCAAACCAAAGGCTGAAAAATAAATTACGACTAGCTCACGATCGACTAACTGATTAAAGCTCGGTAATAACAGCTCTACTAATACACATGCAGTAATCATCGACAATAACGCAACCAACATAGACTCAGCTAAAAATTGCGTTACTAACTGCCCTTTACTTGCGCCAAGTGCTTTACGCACCCCAACTTCTTTAGCACGCCTTGTGGACTGCGCCACCGTCATATTGATAAAGTTAAAGCCCGCAATTAAAATAAGCAACACACTCAAACCCACACAAATCATCACGACTTGCTTTGCGCCACCCGCTTTCATTTCAAATGGTGATTTGGCTATTAAATGTAAGTCTAATAGTGGGTGAAATTCAATGGCAATTTGCCCCGCCATTTGCCCATTAAAGTATTGTTTAGAAAGTGTATCCGCAAGTGCGATTGGATCGGCCTGTGGCGCTAAACGCATATAAACGTAGCTACTATTCATCATAAGGTTGCTCGGGTCATGTTTTACATACACTAGGTTTTTAAATGCAAAGTGAGTATTGCTTGGTAAATCCGCAAACACCGCCCGTACAGTATATTGCCCTTGTTCGTGCTGTAGCGTATTACCAATAACATTCACAGAACCAAAAATACGCAGTGCTTCAGACTCACTCAATGCTAGGCTACCAGGTGTACTCATAGCATTTTTTAAATCGCCAGCCAATGTGTTCATATTGATAAAATTCTCAATATTTGGAGTTGCTCCATATAAATCGCTGAGCTTAAAACCCTGATCGCGATACTGTACGTCAACCATCGCCTCTCTAGTCATCGACACCATAGTCAAACCAAAGACTTCTTCCACTTGGCTATACTCGACTGCCTTCGCTCCTTGTGAATAATTGAAGATTGGGATCACAAATAAGCCCAACTTCGAGAAGTCTTGGCCTACGCGGTAAACACGTTCAGCATGTGGCTGCTGACTATCGTAAGACAGCTCATTTTGTGCGAACAACGCCACTAAAATAGCTGAAGCTAAGCCAATACTTAAACCTAATACATTTAAAATAAAATGTTGTTTTTGCTGTTTGAACGAACGCAGCGCTGTAATAAAGTAACTTACAAACATGCTATGCAACCTCCACCGTTTGTTGTACGTTATTTGCTTTATCAAGCATCACTTGGCCATCAAGTAGGCGTACTAAACGATCTGCGTAATTACCCTCTTTATCAGAGTGCGTAACCATAATTACCGTGGTGCCTTCTTTATTTAATTCGCGGAGCATTGCCATTACTTCATCACCATTTTTTGAGTCTAAATTACCCGTTGGCTCATCAGCTAAAATTAGCTTAGGGTTAATCACCAAAGCTCGCGCTACTGCCACTCGCTGCTGCTGACCACCCGATAACTGTTGCGGTAAATGATCGCCTCGATGATCAATACCCACTCGCTTTAAAATGGTTTCAACACGCTCTTTACGCTCACTTTTTGAAATTTTTTGATATTGCAAAGGCAGCTCTACATTTTGATAAACTGTCAATTCATCAATTAAGTTAAAGCTCTGAAATACAAAACCAATCGAGGCTTTACGTAACTCTGCTAATTGTTTTTCGCTATAACCTGCAATGTCAGTACCTGCAAACTCAAAGCTTCCACTTGTTGGCGAATCTAACATGCCTAAAATAGATAATAAGGTCGATTTACCACAGCCAGATGGGCCCATAATTGCTAAAAAATCACCTTCTTTTACGGTTAGAGTAATATTGCTTAGTGCAGCTGTTTCAACATCTTGAGTACGAAATACACGGCTTAAATTAGTTAGTTTGATCATTGTTATTATCCTTAAAATTGTAATTGCTGTGCTTTATCGAAGTTGCTGTAGCTTGAGGTAATTACTTGATCCCCTGCTTTTAGCCCTTCGAGCACTTCAAAATAATGTTGATTTTTTTTACCTAAACGAATATCACGGCGCAGTGCTTTATCACTACCTTGCTCAATTACGTAAACCCAATTACCACCCGAGTTTGTGAAAAATGCGCCTCGATTAAGCAATAAGGCATTGTTTTTGTTGTTGCCAAGCATCAACTCAAGGTCAATACTTTGGCCACGCTTAATACTTTTAATGTTACTGGGTAAATCCACTTCAATTTGAAATTGAGACTGCTGTACGCGGCTATCAATTTTGCTCACTTTGGCAGTAATAGCGTCATCATCAAGTTCAATCATCACGGCCATATCGCGCTGAACTTGATTTAAATAAAACTCATCAAGACGCACCACTAATTTGTACTCGTTAGGAATATCTATTTGTCCAAGGCGTGCGCCGCTGCTTTTTGATTCACCAATTTCTACATCAAGCTCGCTTAAATAACCGGATACCGGTGCTTTTACTAATAAGTTATCGAGGTTTCGACGAGCAAATTGAAGGTTTTTCTCGAGCATTTTAGCGCTATCGGAAAGCTGTGCGACTTGCACTTCACGTATTGACTTTTCTTGCTTTTGACGCTCAAGCGTTAGCTCCTTGCGAGCATGGTAATAACTTAAATCTTCCTCAAGCTCTGCTAATTTATCTTGCGCCAACACCCCACTTTTAACTAATGGTTTAGTTTGTTTTAAACGGCGCGTTAAATGCGTAATCTTTAACTCTATTTCTAATAAGTCGCGGCGTAAGTTTAAGCGGCTGGTTTCCATATTCATTTGCGTATTACGTAAAAAATTTAGCTGCTCTGTTACTTGAGCCTCACGGCCCATAACATCAAGTTGCAAGTTAGTATTACTCAAGCGCACCAAGGGCTGGCCTGCTTCTACAAATTCGCCTTGCTCTACCAAACGCTCCTCAACTTGGCCACCGGCGATAGTATCAAGATAAATACTGGTTTTTGGCACCACTTGACCGCGTAAGCTCAACGCATCTTTAAATGCACCTTGTTTAACTGTACTAACGGTGAGGCTACTGCGCTCAACATGTTGGCTACGACCTGTATCGCTAGTTTGCGTAAAGCCATACGCAGCCGCTGCAACCCCCAAGGCCATCGTTGCAAAGATGAATTTTTTAAAATACTTTTGAGTAAATGAGCGTTCTATTTTCTTATCCATGTTGCCGCCTTGATACAGGTTTAATTTAACTAATTACCTATAGCTATTACAAAGCGTATGCCAACTTTAATTATTCTTTAATTACAACAGCTTGAATAATTACTTATACAGATAGATACTTTAAGTGTCCGTTTATAGAACACTTTTTATTTTAATAAGCGTCCATTTATGGACACTGTTCCTTTTTTGTTTTAGGCTAAATAAAACTCTATAAAAATAAAAACCATGAAACACACAGGCTCAGTTTTAATTGTTGACGACAATCCCGATATTCTCATTGCAGCACGCTTGCTATTAAAGCAACACTATCAAAGCGTCAAAACTACTGATAATCCCTTTGATATTGCTGGCATTATTAGCAAGCAACGAGAAAGCGATCAGCCCATTGACGTGATTTTATTGGATATGAACTTTAGCCAAGATTCGATTAGCGGCAAAGAAGGGTTTTATTGGCTCAAAAAAATCATTGAGCAAGACGCCAATATCGTGGTGCTACTGATGACCGCTTACAGTGATATTCAGCTTGCGGTGGATGCCATTAAAGCAGGTGCGTCTGATTTTATTGCTAAACCTTGGCAAAATGAGCAATTACTTGGCGCGGTTGCTGCTGCGTTCTCGCACGCAAAAGACAAGCAACAAGTTGGTAAACTTACTCGCCAAAAGCAGGGACTTAATCAGGCATTAAACACGCCATCATTTGAGTTTTTAGGGCAAAGCGCAGCAATGCAGCAAGTATTTAATACTATCGAAAAAGCCGCGCAAACCGACGCTAATATATTGGTCACTGGCGAAAGTGGCACAGGTAAAGAGCTCACCGCTCACGCAATTCATCAAGCAAGTATGCGCAGCGAACACACCTTTTTGAGCTTAGATATGGGCGCAATAGCGCAAAACCTGTTTGAAAGTGAGTTATTCGGCCATAAAAAAGGCGCGTTTACTGACGCTAAAGCTGATCGAATTGGTAAATTTGAACTTGCCCAAGGCGGCAGTTTATTTTTAGATGAGTTAGGTAACTTACCTCTTGAACATCAAGCTAAGTTACTCTCCGCATTGCAAAACCGCCAAGTAACTCCGATAGGCAGCAGTAAAACAATTGATATTGATATTCGCCTCATTTGTGCCACTAACGATAATCTTGAGCAAGCCGTCGTCGACGGTCGCTTTCGTCAAGACTTACTGTATCGTATTAATACTGTTGAAATCAGATTACCTCCCTTACGTGAGCGTAGTGACGACATTCCATTACTAGTAGATTATTACCTAAATCATTTTTCACAAAAATACAAACGCGACTTAACCATTGCAGCAGATGATATGACATCACTTTGCCAATACTCATGGCCGGGTAATGTACGTGAGCTAGCCCACTCAATAGAGCGTGCGGTAATATTAAGTGAAGGCGAAAATCTTGATGTGAGTTCAGTGGTTGGCGCTACCGCTAACAACAATAATAATGCGAATAATACAGCCGTTAATAGCAATAATTCATACGACACTTTTGATTTAGAAATTCTTGAACAACGCACAGTTCGAGCTGCCCTTACTCATCATCAAGGTAATGTAAGCCACGCTGCCAAAGCGCTTGGTTTAACGCGCGGTGCTATGTATCGTCGCCTTGAAAAGTATGGATTATAAACATGCGACCTTACTTTTCCCTCGGATTTAACCTAGTCGCATTAAGCAGCTGCAGTGCATTACTGTGCTACTTACTTATTAATAAAGGTTTCTCGGCAACATTATTGTTAATCGTCTTGGTTAGTATTGCGTTGAGCGCCCATATTTTCACACTATTTACTCGCCAACAAAAACAAGCTGAAATAGTTATTCGCGCACTCGCTAATGGCGATAGTACGTTAGGCCTTAGCCAGTATCACCCAATGCGCCAGCAGTTCGATCAAGTAAAAGCACAAATGCAAACCGCACGCTTTAATGCCGAGCAACAAGCTCAGTTTTTACAAGCATTACTAATTCATGTCGATTTGGCTGTATTGGTGTCTGATAACAGTGGCCAAGTGATTGAATCAAACCCCGCTGTAAGTAAGCTTTTAGGTAAAAACATTAAGCACTTGAGTGAATTGGGCGCTGTGGGTGATCTTCTTTCAAAAGCCGAGCGAAACGTACGTAATACCCTGCATTGGCAAACAGGTGAACAGCAAGATACATTATCAATTGCACTCAGTATCGCCGAAATTCAAGGTAAAGTTCGCCGCGTTGTCAGCATACAGTCTATTCACGACCAATTGCAGTTAAAAGAGCAGCAGGCCTATAAGCGCTTAACTAAAGTGCTAACTCACGAAATAGCGAATTCTATAACGCCACTTTCATCACTCGCTAACACGTGCACCACTTTATTACCGCAAACGCTGTGCTTTAATGAGCTTGAAGATAAGCAAGACTTGCAGCTCGCACTAACTACACTTGCGTCTCGCACAGAGCATTTAGGCGATTTTATAGCACGCTTTCGCCAAGTAAGTAGCTTACCTACACCTAAATTAGCGCCTTATAATTTAGCTAGTGTGCTCACACAAATAGTTGCATTACATCAGCAGCAAGCATTTAGCCAAGGCACTACTTTTGAGCTTAATATTAATACCCAACAATTAGTGATGCTCGACAACAGCCAAATAGAACAAGTACTGGTTAACTTAGTAAAAAATGCACTTGAAGTACTCGCCACAAGCCAACAACATAACGCGCAAAATCCTAATAAAACACCAACGATTCAACTCACCCTCGCGCAAAATCACGCACAACAGCTTTACATTGAAGTCAGCGATAACGGACCTGGTATTGCTGAACATGTTATCGATATGGTATTCGTGCCCTTTTTTACTACCAAACAACAAGGCTCGGGTATTGGTTTGAGCTTGTCGCGGCAAATTATGCTCAACCACGGCGGTGATTTGGTTTATGTACAAAAACCACAAGGGGCATGTTTTAGGTGTGTGTTTGGGTGAGTAATCAGTAGATCGTCGTTCACAGCAACAACATAAAGTAGCAACCCTACAGCAAACTTCTTTACGCGCTAAAGCACGTCCACTGTAGGTCGTCATTTATGGCGACAACACAAAGTAGCAACCCTACAGCAAACTACTTTACGCGCTAAAGCACGTCCTACGTGTAGGTCGTCATTTATGGCGACAACACAAAGTAGCAACCCTACAGCAAACTGCTTTACGCGCTAAAGCACGTCCTACGTGTAGGTCGTCATTTATAGTGGCAGTACAAAGCAGCAATCCTACAACAAACTACTTTACGTGCGAAAGCACGTCCACTGTAGGTCGTCATTTATGACGACAATACAAAGCAGCAACCCTACAACAAACCACTTTACGCGCTAAAGCACGTCCTACGTGTAGATCGTCATTTATGATGACAACACAGAGTAGCTTAACTCTACTACAAACTGCCTTACGCGCTAAAGTACGTCCACTCTAGGTCGTCATTTATGGCGACAAATACCTACAAATATACTGAATTCCAAAAAGGGTAATCACCAAGCTTATTGACTATGCTACGCCTTAAAGGGTTCGCTGCAATGTACCTTGCTATTTCAATTCTATTTTCTTCTTCTCGTAAAGCATGATCATAATACGCAGGCTGCCACACGTTTTGACGAAATCCACGAACCTTATTTACTCGCCAAGATGATAACCCCTTTAAATGACCAACAACATTGCCTAACTTAGCCCCTTTAAGCTGTAATAAACCATGAAAGTGATCAGGCATAAGAACCCATGTTAACCAGCGGCACTGGTGGCTAAATTCATTATCAGCAATACATTTGCAAAAAGTATTGGCAAGCTCATAGTCACTAAATATGTTCCGCCTATTCTGGCATGTGATAGTAATAAAATATTCTCCGGTCTGAATTGATACTCGCCCTTTTTTTAAATCACTCCAACTCATCCAAAATTCCCTCTTCTAAACAAAGTTTCATTTAAAAAGGTAGCTCAGTTATCCCAAGGATGCCTGCTGTAGGTCGTCATTTATGGCGACAATACAAAGTAACAACCCTACAGCAAACTGCTTTACGCGCGAAAGCACGTCCTACGTGTAGGTCGTCATTTATGGCGACAAATTAAGATATTAAAATCAAAAACTAACTTTTTAACCCTAACTCAATTCTTAACTTTTCAATATCTTTATGTTGCTCAAAAAAGCTCACAATAGCTTGAACCTGTTGCAGCTTTTCACCTTCAAAATTAGTTGTTAAATAATCTTTGATTTCACTAAACCCCCACGTTAATTTCATCTCTGTTGGAATTTCTGCTAAAGCACTAAGCACCTCTTCAATCGTTTTATCATCCAATAAAAAGCGAATAAACTGCATTACAGCTAAAACCTGCTGGTCAGTTATGAACTCTTCAACTTCTGTAACACGGCAAAGCACCTGTTCCGGCGTTTCATAAAGTAAAGCAAGCTCGGCCATATTTGCTCTTGAATTAGCTATAGTTTTTTGAATTTCTTCATTCGAAGAGTCTTTGAACTGCTCAATCAAGGTTATAAAGCTGTTTAGTGCATCCTCAAGTTTGCCTTGCTCACCATAAGTAGCGCCTTGGTTACACATCGCTTTAGCCACTTGAATTTGAATCTCTTCATTCGATGAGCCTTTGAACTGCTCAATCAAAGTTGCGTAGCTGTTGAGCTCGTCATCAGGTTTGTCTTGCTGACCATAAGTAATGCCTTGGTGAGCCATCGCTTTAGCCACTTGAATTTGAATCTCTTCATTCGCTGAGCCTTTGAATTGCTCAATCAAGGTTGCGTAGCTGCTGAGCTCGTCATCAAGCTTGCCTTGCTGACCATAAGCAACTCCTTGGTTACACATCGCCATAGCCACTTGAATTTGAACCTCTTCATTAGGCGCGTCTTTGAACTTCTTAATCAAGGTTACGTAGCTGCTGAGTTCACCCTCAAGTTTGCCTTGCTGACCATAAGTAACGCCTTGGTTATACATCGCTTTAGCCACTTGAATTTGAATCTCTTCATTCGAAGAGTCTTTGAACTGCTTAATCAAGGTTGTACAGCTGTTTAGTGAATCATTATACTTGCCTTGCTGACCATATCTTATACCTTGGTTACCCATCGCTTTAGCCACTTGAATTAGAATCTCTTCATTCGATGAGTCTTTGTACTGCTCAATCAAAGTTGCGTAGCTGTTGAGCTCGTCATCAGGTTTGTCTTGCTGACCATAAGTAATGCCTTGGTTCGTCAGTGTGATAGCATAAAGTTCGGGCTCTTCTTTTTGGTCTAATAACTCCAGTACTTTTGCCCAAGCTTTTAACGCATCATCGTATTCATTATTTTCAAATGCACTTAAACCAACTTTAAACCAACTTTTAGCTGAAGCCCCTGTGGGAGGTTTGTTGTGTTTATTTAAGCCTTTATTTGCCTCTCCTTTATTTGAAGTGACAATTCTTTTACTTTCTTCTATGAGATCATGCTCAATCTTACTCAGTGCAGCTCTCGCTTCTGCTGCTAACTTTTCGGCTCGATCTTTTAACTCTAAGCTGACTTGTTCGAGTTCAACTTTGGTCTCAGAAATTAATTTACCCTTATTATCTTCTAACCATTGCAGCATATGACTATCTGAAGCTGTATTAGCAGCAAGTTTGGCTTCGTAAACAGCTCTATTTTTTGCACTAAAGCCGAGCGCGATTGCAGCAACCGTGATAATCAAACCAAAAATTGTAAATGCCACCCCCCACATATTAGTGTTACTTGCAATATCACTTATCCGCCCATCAAAACCAGTAAATTGACTAGCTTGTAGTTTATCTTGCGCTTCGAGTTGAGCTTGGAATCTAGATAGTTGAATTGTTAGCGCTTGCTGCGCCGCTTCTAGGGCTTTAACATCATTACCGAGTGTTTTTTGTTGTTGTAGTTTTTCATCCAAACTAGCAAGTTGGCTGTGCATACTAAATAATTGCTGGTATACCAAATCATGGTTATTTTGCGTAGTAGGCAACGAAGGAGCTATATTTACAGGAGGTGTTACTTGTGTGGCTGCGACAATATTTACGCTCAGCAAAGTCGATAAAAATAAAAAAAGTAAGATTAAACGCATCCATCATCCCTAAAAAATAAGCCCGTTTGGCCAATACTAAATCGATAACTTATTGTAACCCTATTAATTTAACTGAGTTTAACAATACATACCATCTAAAATACTCACCTGTAAAATAGTTTAAACGGGTGATTATAGCGCTGTTTATAACATTCCCTATGTTAAGCTAACCGGCTTTTAGCTAGCTGCATTTATATTACGGAGTAGTTTTTACGTGTTTTTAAATCGATATATCGGCATTTTGCCACTGATTTTTATTTTATCTGGCTGTGAGACAACACCAGAGCAACCAGCCCCTAAAACAATTATTAAAGCTAAGCCTGTTATTAATCAACAAAGTAAAGCAATTGAACAAATCGCGCCTTTAAATCCTAAAGAACTGGACGATGTTTGGCAACGTATTCGCGCACAGCTAAGTTTTGCTAATTCAAACCACCCCGATGTGAACAAGCGCATTGCTTGGTACTTATCTCACCCTAATTATATGGATGAAATAAGCCGCCGCGCTACACCCTATCTTTATCATATAGTGACTGAAATAGAAAAACGAGATTTACCAATAGAGCTGGCATTAATGCCACTTATTGAAAGCGATTTTGATGCAAGCGCCTATTCTCATAAACATGCGTCTGGTCTTTGGCAGCTAACGCCCTCTATTGCTAAATATTTTAAAGTAAAAATTTCACCTTGGTATGACGGTAGACAAGACGTGATCGACAGTACTCGTGCAGCATTAGATTTTATGGAGTATTTATACAAACGTTTCGATGGCGATTGGTATCATGCTATTGCGGCTTATAATTTAGGCGAAGGCCGCGTTTTAAGAGCAATTAAAAATAATAAAAGGCAGGGTAAGCCAACCGATTTCTTCAGCTTAAAACTACCTAAACAAACAAGCCAATATGTCCCTAAGTTACTTGCTGCTGCCCAACTACTCAAAAGCCAAAAAATGGCATTTCCTGCGATAGCAAACAAAAATACCATTGCGGTAATACCAGTTTCGGGATCCGTTATCATAGATAACAAAGAGAAGTGGCAACAACTCGAATCATTAAATTACGGTGTGAACCGCTTTCCAGCAGTTATTGATGCGCCTCATATCGTTGTTCTTGCCGATGAGCAAATAGAGTTTAAAGCAATGCTCGCAAATCAAAAAAGTAATGATTACAGTCAATGGCAACACTACACCATTCAATCTGGCGACAGTCTCAGTGTCATAGCTAAACGCCATGCAATAACAGTTAATCAGTTAAAGGCCTTTAACAATCTAAAAAGCAATCGTATTCGCGCAGGGAAAAAGCTGATACTCCCTATACTTGCAGATCAAGAAATCGAGCATAAAGTTAAATCAGGCGAAAGCCTATGGATAATCGCTAAGTATTACAAAGTCAGTATTAACAAACTAAAACAATGGAATAACCTTTCAAGCGACCATTTAAAAATAGGTAAAAAACTTACTGTATTTTTATCCAATTGCTAACTACTTGGCTGATTATTAAATATATGGGCTGATGACTTTATCAGCCCATATACCCTTCAAAAAATGGTTTGATTATTTATCAATCATACCAATATCATTTATTAAGTGATTCGGTTTATCCATTTTTAAAATACATACATTCAAAACTGCAACATTTGAGCAAAACACATTTAATGCTCTACATACTTGCCCCACACAATACATAAGTTGTGACTGCAGGACCTCGAGTGAGTAATGTTCGCTATTCCCTTATATTTCAATTTTCTGCAGACGTAAAAAAGCCCGACTATTTCTAGTCGGGCTTTCTACAATGTGAGGTCGGTGCGCTACGCAGTAGAATGTCGTGGTACCCACAGCGGTGGAAAGTCACGTAGCAAATGCTACTTTATTGGGAGGTCGGACTGGGATAATGGCCGACTGAGATATTGAGGGGTTTTGTTGTGATTCTAGCGTCGGGAGTCGCTTCGCTCGCTCGCCCTACGTGATGGGTGTTGATGTAGTGTGTGTTAATTGCGCGAATTTCACTTTTCTGCAGACGTAAAAAAAGCCCGAATCGCTAGATCCGGGCTTTCTACAATGTGAAGTCGGTGCGCTACGCAGTAGGATGTCATAGTGCCCACAGCGGTGGAGAGTCACAGTGAAATGCTACACTATCATTGTGTCAGGGCGGCCTTCCGTGGGGCTCGCCTTCGAGCTGTTTTGTTTCACTACTGAGTTCGGCATGGGCTCTGGCTACCGCTTTTATTTTCACTTTTCTGCAGACGTAAAAAAGCCCGACTATTTCTAGTCGGGCTCTCTACAATTTGAGGTCGGTGCGCTACGCAGTAGGATGTCGTAGTGCCCACAGCGGTGGAGAGCCACAGTGAAATGCTACACTATCTTTGCGTCGGGAGTCGCTACGCTCGCCCGACCTACGTGATAGG